>NZ_JAMOKS010000019.1:0-145746 GCF_023656785.1 Parabacteroides caecihominis | reverse complement strand
TTATAATTCAAAAAAAGAAAAAGGAAAATCTCACAGAGTGATAATGAATAATATAAGTAATAAGTTAATACACATCTGTTTTGCCTTAGTGCGCCATCAGACTATGTATCAATATACTTATAACTTGTATAATTCATTGCTCGGGGAACGCCTTAGCGGCAAGGGGCGCGAGCACGCGTCCCGACGAGCGAAAAAATTGTTGGAATGGATTCTTTTTTAGTGGATTATTTGGAAGTTATTATATATTACAGAATTGTCCCCAACATTATTTCTTTAACCGCGGATTTTATTACATTTGTCGAATGATCTCCCGTCAGGGAGAGAGCGGAGCTGACTGGAAGTATAGCTTGCTTCCGGTATATGGCATCTACCTGTTGAACTTTAGTCTGCCTGAATTTCAGAGTTGGCGCACCGATGTGGTGCTGGCCAATGAGGCGACAGGTAAAACTTTTGGCGAGGTCAAACTGAAACAGATTTATCTGTCGTTCGACCTGTTCAATCTAAGAGAAGAGGAATGTAAAACACCTCTGGAGAATATGGTTTATATATTGAAGAATATGAATTTATTTGATATGTCTCCGTTTAAGGAGAAAAACGATGCTTTCAAACGCCTGCTCGACGTAGCAAACCTGAATGTAATGACTCCTCACGAACGGGCAGTTTACGATGAGAACCTGAAGATTTACCGTGACTGGCGCAATACGCTGGAATATGCGGTAGAGGAAGCAGAGGTGAAAGGACTGAAAAAAGGCAAGCTTGAAGGGATAGCTGAAGGAAAAGCTGAAGGGATAGCCGAAGGACAACGTCAAATAGCTGCCAATTTTAAAAATCAGGGAGTTAATATTGAGACAATTGCTCAGTGCACCGGCCTGTCTGTTGAAGAGATAAACGGATTGTAATCTATTCACATGATATTGAATCAGCAAAGTCCCGAATCATCGGAGTGCTTTGCTGATTTGTTGTATCAGGGTTCTGTCTGGTTTGAATGTTTCATCAAATGTACTGTCATACTATCATATTTTTGTGTAATGTGCAAATAATCAGAATGTTACTCTATGATAGTTCCCGTTTTTAACTATCATAATACTGTCATAAAACCATCATTTGGACTATATTTTAACTAAGCAACATTGTTTAGAACCTAAAAAAGGCTTTATAAATAGAATATAATTGCACTTATATATCGTTTTTCCTACTATATGTTTTGCCAAAACATATAGACTAATCTCACAGGAATACATACTTTTTGTTCTCAAGATGCCCTTTTCAGGCTGTTTTACACCCGGATGTTGACTGTGCTCAGACCCGGGTCTCAACATTGTCGACACCCGGGTCTCGAACAACATAAGTAACTACTTCCCTGATAATAAGTCATATACTTTAGTAAAATAAGAAGCATATATTGGGTTTCAGGATAAGACTATGATAGTTGCATGATAGGTAAATGATAGTTGAAAACAGGAACTATCATAGAATAACATATTGATTATATGTATATTATATAAATATATGATAGTATGATAGTTCTTTTATCCCTATGATAGTTATGAAAAACGCTCTCCATCTTTTTGATGGCTGTGTTCATAAGCATCCGAGTCGAACCGGTCCATATCCGGATCGCTTACAAGATATTGGGAGAGGTCTGAATAGCCGTTCTTATCCAGTATCCGGTGTTTCTCCAACTGGAATTTGAGTTGTTCCAGGCCGAGTATTCCAAATCCATGAATGTCCAGCAGGGAATCGAGGCCGGTTGTTTCCATATAGCGTAACAGATCTTCCATTGTTTCTATATGTAGTTCTTCGAGCACTTTACGGATATAGGGAGAGAGGGTTAGGTCTGTAAGCGGTTTATAAAGACGGCGGGCTGCATCCAAAGGGACATGGATCAATGATTGGGAGATAGTAAACTGCAAACCCGCTTTAAGTCCCTTTTTATACAACCGGTTTAGCTCATATTCTAAATTTCTGTTTTCAAGTTCCAGGCGTTCTATCTCTAGTTCCTGATTGGTTATTGTCTTCTGATATTCAAGCATAAAACGGGTGTCTGATTCCAGGTGGGATACGATGGTTTTATACCGCTGACACATACCGTCGTACGTCATTCCGCAACGCTCGGCAACGTCCTGTATCTTTGCGCCTCCCGTTATTTCGTCGAATATATAGCGTGCTTTTTTGTCTTCTATAAAGGAGGATAGTTCGGCAATTATTACTTTAAGCAGGGGAGAGATCGTGGTGGCAGTGCGCAGGCTGAAAAGATAGTCGTCGTAGCGGGCGATGATTTCGTTGGCCTCTTCCTCTTTGTCCTGAATGATCAGTTGCAGATAGAGTTTTTGTATTCCCAGATGTTCGATACAGGAAATGAAGCGATTCAAGTTTCCGACATCGACTAAGGGTTCACCGCCTTTAAACGAATAAGAGTTTATCTTTCTGGAATCGGCCCATTTTCGAATTTCTTCTGCCGGGAAACCGGTCAGCTTGTTCAATAGTAATACGTGCAGCCATACTAGTAGGGTTATAAATAAAACATATTTGTCCTTAAAATATGCGGGTGCTGGATGGCGTTATAAGAGTAGAGTGGTCCTTTCATAAAAAAAAGAAAGGGCGGCAGACTGAACTTTTACTTTACGGAGGCTCGGCTAAGGGCCCAGTACCAATAAAAGTCAGCCGCACGCCCCCCTTTATCTATACACAACAATAATCCATGCTACACAGCAGCATAGATAACACGTATATCCGGTAAAGGGTTGCGGGGCCTTCTTTGTGCATTGGTACTTAAGAAAATTTAGCCGATTTCCATAACCACACAAATATCACACGCAACATAAGGCTTTCAAATCAAAAGCCTTTTCAGTTGCAAATATACATATTAATAATATTTCAACCTATGATAATCCATCTCTTATTTTATTTATCATTACTCAAATATACTGTCGTAACCTGCCTTGATCATTATATATGTACATAAAAATGTGATTTCTCCATTTTCAAGCGATTTTTTTATGGAAGATATAATGAAACCTGTAACCTTTTCTAAGAAGCTGCGTCAAACTTATAAACGAATTAGTAAAAACATTTAATACTTACTGCTATGATGGATTTTATAATGGTTCCGCTGATCGTCGGAATAGTTTGTGCCGGTATTTACGGCTTGTTTGAATTGTTTGTACGTAAAAAAG
Organism: Parabacteroides caecihominis; assembly: GCF_023656785.1. Taxonomy (NCBI): domain Bacteria; kingdom Pseudomonadati; phylum Bacteroidota; class Bacteroidia; order Bacteroidales; family Tannerellaceae; genus Parabacteroides; species Parabacteroides caecihominis. The sequence continues at coordinate 142,570 of NZ_JAMOKS010000019.1, read as the reverse complement.
AACGTTTGGCTATTATTGAGAAGATCGGGGATAAACTGGAGCCTTCCGCTTTCGATGTGAAGATCGGTTTACCTCGTCTGGCTACTAATTTCTCTTTTAGTTCTTTGAAAACCGGGTGTTTGCTGGCAGGAATCGGATTGGGGTTGCTGGTCGGATTTATTATCTCTGTGTTTCTTGCAGACTCTAGTCTTGATAATTGGTGGCGGCGTGAATTGATCAGTACGGTATATGGTGCATCAGTATTGTTGTTTGGAGGAATCGGACTGATTCTAGCTTTTGTTATTGAATTGAAGTTATCGAAAGAAAAAGATAAGAATAAATAATTCGGGGAGTTGTGTGTTAGATAAGGGTGGGGGTATACTTCCATCCTTATTTTTTTGTTTATTGTGGCATATTACTTACTTTTGATAAATTATTAATCCTTTGATTTGACTGATTATGAAAATGAAACTATTACTTTTTCTGATGATTTGCCTCAGTGTCGCTTGTACAAAGCAAAGCCGCGTTATTGATTATCCGGTTATTGATAATAAAAATACAACAACCATGGAAGTCTACCGGGTGGAGCTGACAGATACGGCAACGATTCTCTATGCAGAAATGTACAACCGTCCGAATTATTGGGTTCGCCTCTCTTCGGGTGCCTATCTGGAAGGTGTTACTTCGGGAAAGAAATACAAATTACTGAAATCGTCCGATTTTGAACTGGATAAGGAGGTTTATATGCCCGAATCCGGCAATTCTCCGGCTACGTTATTCTTTGAGCCGGTAGATGAGAATGAAGAAGCCATCAGTTTCATCGAAGGATCGGAAAAAGGTGATTTCCATATCGAAGGCATACATTTGAAAAAGCAGCCTGCTCAACCCGGTACTTTTGAATGTGTACTGGAAGGAGAAGTAATAGACCGCCCTGAAAGTTCCCGCCTGACATTGATACGTGCCGGGAAAGATATGCGTACTACCCCGTTTATTTCTATCCCTGTCAGGGATGGTAAATTCAGTTATACGTTGACTGCGGATGAAAACGAAACCTACGAACTGGTTTTCTGGGAAGAGCACTTGAACGGTTCCTGGCGTCCGACCTATTTTATCTCCGAGAAAGGGACTTTACATTTCACTCTTTACCCGATGGAACATCGTCCGCATAGTGTCTTACAAACGGAATCCGCTTTGAATAAAGAAGAAATCCGTATGCAGGAGGAAATGGAGAAATTGTATCCTGTGAACCAATTGGAAAAGGACAGGGATGCCCTGGATCAGGAGGAACGCTATTATTCAAAAGAAATGTATGATTTAAAGAAACGTATATCTGCTGCGAAAACGGACGAAGAACGGAGAACGCTTTATCCGGAATATGACCGTTTGAACAAAGCCGGAAAAGAATTCTCAGAAGAAGGCATTGCGCTGAATAAGAAGTATAAAGAATATTTTGAGGGCATTCGGCAATGGAAACTCGATTATATGCAAAAAGAACCGACATTGAACGGCTTATGTATTTTGAAACAGATGCTTGACCGCGCTATTATGATGGCCCGCTATAGTCCGGGTGAGGAAGATGTTTCCGTCTATCAGGATATATTTGAAAACAAGTATAAAGAAAAATTCTCTTCCCATCCTTATATCACGGATATGGAGCGTATCATTGCGAGTTTGAATGTAAAGGTTGGAGGTTCTTACATTGACTTTTCCGCCCCGGACCTTGAAGGAAATATGGTAAAACTTTCGGATCAGATAAAAGGAAAAGTAGCTTTAATCGACTTATGGGCTTCCTGGTGCGGACCGTGCCGCCGTTTGTCATCCAGCATGATCCCTATTTATGAAGCATTTAAAGACAAAGGATTCACCGTAGTCGGCATTGCCCGTGAAAATAATAACACGGATGCCATGAAAAAGGCAATCGAACAGGACAAATACCCCTGGTTGAACTTAGTCGAACTGAACGATAAAGGAAATATCTGGGAAATGTACGGTGCCGGTAACAGTGGCGGCTGCACCTATCTGGTAGATAAGGATGGAAAGATCCTCGCAATCCATCCTTCGGCAGAAGAGGTGACTAAGATTTTGACGGAGATGTTACCTTGATCATAATGCGGACTTCTTTTTCCGGATGGGAAATGATTGACAGATCATGCTTGTTCGGGAAAAGAAGTTCTAATTTATCATAGATGCTTTGTAATCCATATCCGGGAATGAAGCCTGGCTTGAAAGGGGCTCCGGAATCTTTTACTGAGATAATGAGCCGGTTGTTGTCTTTTCTAATGACAATCCGTATAAGAATAGAATTCAAATCTACATTCCAACCATGCTTGATGCTGTTTTCTACAAGTGGCTGAAGCAACATTCTGGGAATAAGTTCTTTTTCACATTCCGTATCGCATTCTATTTTATAATCTAGTTGGTTCCCGAAACGTATTTTCTCTATATCCAGATACGTGTTTATCATTTCGATCTCTTCTGAAACACAGATTAAATATGTCTGCTCCTTATTGATGCTGTATCTGAAAAAACGAGAGAGGGCCAAAGCCATTTGTCTGGTTTTTTCTCCATCGACGAGGGCGAGTCCGGCAATCGTATTGAGAGAATTGTATAAGAAATGAGGATTTATTTTGGCATGAAGAGCTTCCAGTTGAGCATGGATCAGCTCTTTCTCCAGGATAGTTTCTTTTATCTTACGTTGTTTCTTTTCTTCCGCTTTTTCCAGTAGGTAAGTATAGAAGTACCAAGAAGCAATTAATATAATGGAAAAGATCACAGTTGTTTCCAGCATCTCATCAAAATGACCGGGAATAAAGCTATAACTTCCATCTGGAAATCTTTCTGTTATGACTTTTGTGATTTGATAATTTCCGGCTAAGGCAACAATGGTTAATGTACCCATGAGTAAACCTCCGGTAAGTAAAGTTTCAAGAATTATCCTCCATTCTTTATTGAGTCGGTATAGTTGGTCTGCAATAAGATGAAAAAGAATGTAAGAGAAAAAGAGTGAAATGACTAGTTTTATGCTAATAGGGTCATTGTATTTTTCCAGGCATATCACCTGGCCTCCTAATAAAATCAGTATAAAACTGAGTCTGTTAAGCCATTTGTTGGAGATGACTTTTTTGAGAATGAAAGATAGAAAGGGATAAATGATAATAGCAGTTGTTATTATAAATATCATTCCTTCTACATAGTAACTCATTGTATGTCCGTTATTCATTGCTTACTTGTTTTAATTGTTCAACGACTTTTTCCAGATTATCGGGGGCGGCAGCTTTTTCTATCGCTATTTTTCCATCTTTTCCAATGATTATAAATTGTGGAATGGCTAACATCCCTTTATTTCCCAGTGATGCATAGAGAGACTTGGCCAATGTGATTCCTGCCTGTAGGTGGTATCCCTCCAGTTTATAATAATGAACCATCTTCTCCCATTTTCCCCGGTTTTCCGGACGGTCCAGTGAAATATATAAATAGATAATGTCCATATCTTTAGTCGCATTTTTTAATGCCTCACTATATGCAAACATTTTCTGGCAAGGACCGCACCAAGTTCCCCATAAATCGATATAGACGATTTTCCCTATGAAAGGATGTACGGCTTCTTCCAGGTTTTTTAGTATGGTATCTGTGGGAAGAATGGTTATATTGTTGGAAGTTTCCGGTATATGATGAAATTGTCTGATTTTCTCTATTTCAGGAGATAATATGCCGATGAATTTGCTTTGTGGAAACTCGGAACAGAACTGATCGTAAAGGGAAGGTATGTCTTCACTGAAATCACGTTGAAAAAGATCGTTATATATCAAACTGGCCCAGGCATATTCCAGGTATTTCCCTGTTCTCTTCTTTTTATATTCATTCAAAAGAAATGTATTGATCTTGTCCCTGTCTATATCCTGTGGGGAATGTTTTTCAATAATGAAGTAATTAATGGTTGCGTTCATATATAGCATTCGTTCATATTCCGAATAACAAAGGTTTGCTTCTTCTTGGAAGTCAAACGAAAGTTGTTTTTTTATCTCTTTAAGCCATTCGTCGGTTATTTTTCGATTGTTGTAGAGGTTCAATATCTTTTTATAAAACAAATGTGTGAACATGCAATTTATAATATGACTCTGATTATGAATAAAATCGGAAGATACGTTTTGACCTTTAAGGAAAGTTATTAATTCGGCCTGTTTGTTATTGACAATCTGTGTAAATTCTTTCAGTGAATCGACCGCGTGAAGTTCATGATGCTTGGAATAGGAAATACTGTGGCAATACTCTTCTGTTTTTTGTATTTCTTGCAAGCATTGATTATAAATGGTATTGGTCCCGGAAAAGAAGGGTTGGTTATTTCGGATCCGGATTGTATCGTGGCTGTCTTTTGTCAGATAGACACGAAAAGATAAACGATCTTCTGTCAGAAGATTGAGGACTACTGGTTGTTGTACGGGTAAACTGACATGGAAGATTCCATCAGGTTCTGCCTGTTTCGTTTGAAATAATGTATAAAAAGGAAGATGTTCGCTATCTGAAAATTGATAGCTGATTTCTTTGTTTTCCTTTTCCGGAATGATGATGAGAGTTGCCTGTTGTCCTTTTAGTTGGCAGAAAAACAGAAGGCAGAATAAAATGTAATAAAGTCTTTTCATTGTTTCATTCATTTAATTAATAGTAAGGCAAATCTAGCAGGTTAGAAGATGTTCTGAAAGTGAAATTCTTTGAACCTGAAAAAATGAAAGGCAAACCTGTATTATCGGACTGTAACTATAAATCGAGCTCTTCCCGGATCACTGTTATATAGCTGGTTCCGGTGGTTATATGGGTGTGGGGTTTATCACTCATAACCAGAATGAGCCGATTATTGAAATATTTATGTATCTCTTCTATCTTCTCTTTATTAACGATATATGACTTTTGGACACGTAGGAACGAGCTCGGAAGACGTTCTTCCAATTGACTCAGGTTGAGGTCGGATAAATACTCTTTACCTTCGTCTGTAAACAAAGAAACGTAACCGTCTGCCGATTTACAAAATGTAATATCGGAACAGCGGACCAATATGATTTTAGATTGAACATGAATAGGAATGGCGCTTGCTTTCTTTTGGTTTTTTTGAAATTGGGCGAACAGCTGATTTAATTCTGTATAATTGATAGCTGGCGATTTCAGGTTTAATCGCTTTAGTTTATGGATACATTGTTCGAAACGTTTTTCTTCTATAGGCTTTAACAGATAGTCGATCGAATTTTCATTAAAAGCCTGAATAGCATATTGATCATAAGCGGTGGAAAAGATAACGTAGGGTTGAGAAGAAAGTTGTTCCAGCACCTCGAAGCCATTCATATCCGGCATTCTGATATCCAGAAAGAGAAGTTCCGGTTTTAGTTTCTCACATAACGAAATAGCTTCTTTGCCGGAAAAGGCTTCTCCCGCAATTTGAATTGTATCTGCATGATTTTTGAGTAACTCTTTCAATGCGTAATGTGCGGCCGGTTCATCGTCAATCAATAGAGTGGTAAAAGGCATATCAGGAGGATTAGGTAATTGAACTATTCCCGGGATATACTCACCGGGAATAGTTGATATTTTATAAATAAATCTCTCCGAAAAACTCCGGACGGTGGAAGTCGGGGCTTGGGAGGTCTATCGGGTTCCAGCTGACAAAGTGGGGATATTCCGTATCGTCTGCACATTTGTAGAAATTGCCCAGGATTTTTTCCGGCAGGTTTTCCGGATCGAGTCCCATGAGCCTGAAGGGGATAGATACGACCAATTCCCAGGAGAATACGCCTGTCTTTTCTGAAAAAGGTTTGTTCTCTATGGATGAATACCGACGGATAGAAGTGTATTCATCGGTGTTTAGTGATCTTTTTATATCACGCGACTGGCGGCGGGCAGCATCACAAGTCCCGATACAATTGAACTCGAAATTCATGTAGTTGTGATCATCGACCGTTTTCATGAAAAACTCGACACAACTATCTGTATAAACCGGGGAACCGTCTGAGCTGTGAACAGCCTTTAAAGAATTCCCTTTTACGAAATAACGGATATAAAGATTTTCATCCGTTCGCGCAATATCGAAAGCGACAATTGGTTTATAAGGGTATTCTTCCCAATTGATGACATCGATATACTCTCGCTGGGCTTTGTTTTCCAAGAGAAAACCGACTGATGATAAATCCAGCACATCCAGCGTTACTAAATAAGGTACTTTAAGCTTCTTCATGTTAATTATAGATTTGGAGCAACGGCAAATGGAAATATGAGGTGAGGAGCACCGATAATACTCCTACAATAGCCAATACAATGATGACTGTCCCTACAATCCGATTCAACAACCATATTCCCCGTACATTAAACCACTTTTTTAATTTCGCAACTATATATGTGATGCCGAACCACCAAAGGACGGCACCGATTCCTATGCAAACTATTCCTCCCACCAACATCCAGACTGAATGATCCGGTAACACAAATCCAAAACGTGCAAACAGTCCGATATATAGCAGCACGATTAATACGTTGCTAAAGGTAAGAAGAAAAGCTGTAATAAAGTCCTGTGTGAATGATAACTTTTTTTCACGTTGCTTTTTTAAGTTTTTTACAGGATTGGATTGGTATATGTAGTAACCGAAAAGACCGAGAACGATACTGCCCATTAGTTGGAGCGGCGCCTGGTTGGCTTCCACGAAATTGACGACAACTCCCATTCCCAGGCAGGTCAGTGCCGCATAGATGACATCCGATAAGGCTGCTCCCAAGCCGGTAACGAAACCGTGCCAACGTCCTTTGTTCAATGTTCTTTGTATACACAGCATACCGATCGGACCCATAGGGGCTGATACAAGTACGCCTATCACAATTCCTTTACTAATAAGTCCCAGCATTATCCTTTTATTTTCTGCCAAATTGCCACAAAGATAATGCCTATTCCCTGATAAAAAAAGGTAAAAACATAAAAATGGCCCGGAACTTTCGCTTCGGACCATTGATTTATAGTCTAAATAGATAAAATCAGATTATTTCGGTTTGACAGTGTTGTTGCGCACGCCTTTCAGAATTTCCTGTAACTGATAAACGACTTCCGGACGTTTTTCGGCGAGGTTTTCCTGTTCGCCTACCTGTGTCATATCGTACAGTTGAGGAGTTTTGGAATAACCGGTCTCGATCTTCGGTCCCCAGGGTACCATTTTCGGTCCGTTACTGGTTTCAATGTATTTCCAGTCTTTTGTGCGGACAGACAACGTATGGTCGGATGCTTGTTCGATCACCCAGGGACGGTCGGCATTGTCTGTTCCCAGCAAGGTCCCCAGATAATTGTAACTGTCGGGGGCTGCTCCTTTGGGAAGGACGGAACCGGTCAATGCTGCCAGTGAAGCGAACCAGTCAACCTGTGACATTAATGCGTCCGATACTTGGCCTTTTTTTATTTCTTTCGGCCAGCTTGCAATAGCAGGAATACGGGTTCCGGCCTCAAATGCACTGTATTTACCGCCGCGTAACGGACCGCCCGGCTTATGATCGCCCAGCAGTTCTTCTGCCTGATCTGCATAACCGTCATCCACAACAGGACCGTTATCGCTGGAAAGGATGATCAAGGTGTTTTCTCTCAGTCCCAGCCTGTCGAGTTCGTCGAGGATTTGTCCGACACTCCAGTCAAACTGCACGATAGCGTCGCCTCTCAGTCCCATCGGGTTTTTGCCTCTGAAACGGTCGTGCGGGAAGCGGGGAACATGTACGTCGTTTGTTGCGAAATACATGAAGAAGGGTTTATCCTTGTTTGCTTTGATGAAATCGAGGGCATGTGTCGTGATGGAATCTGCCAGGTTTTCATCTTTCCATAAAGCCTTGCCGCCGCCTTTCATATAGCCGATACGTCCGATACCGTTTACGATAGCCATATCGTGACCGTGGCTGTGCTTCAGGTTATACAGAAGTTCCGGGTGATCTTTTCCTAAAGGTTCGCCTTCGAAAGGTTTCTGATAACTTACTTCGATAGGAGCGGACGGGTCGTAGTTGGCTACTTTACCGTTTTCGATGAATACACAAGGGACGCGGTCGGCCGTAGCTGCCATGATATAGGAATAGTCGAATCCCAGATCGCCTAAAGCGGTAGGCAGCGGAGCGTTCCAGTCTTGTTCTCCTCCTTTGTCTCCCAGGCCCAGATGCCATTTACCCAGGGCAGCTGTTGTATAGCCTGCGTTTTTGAACATATCGGCAATGGTATAGCGTTCCGGGCGGATAATCATTCCGGCATTACCGGCAGCTATGTCCGTACCGGGTCTGCGCCAGGCATATTCTCCGGTAAGCAGGGAATAACGGGATGGGGTACTGGTGGCTGCTGTTGCATGTGTGTTGGTAAAACGGATACCGCTGTTTGCCAGTTTGTTTACATTTGGCGTTTGTACGCGTGTTGCACCGTAGCATTCCAGGTCACCATAACCGAGGTCGTCGGCGTAGATAAAAATGACATTCGGGGTCTTTGCCTCTTTCGCTTTTTGGGCATGAGAGGTGGAAGGGGAGAATAAGAAAGCTCCCAGTCCGAGACCGATCAATACGTTTGATTTCATAATATTTAAAGTATATATAAGTTTATGATATTTTTGTTTAGGAACTAAAGGTCTGCATTTTTTCTATATCCGCCTTGCTGAACGCTGTATTTTTAACGGATATTGTCTACTTTTTCAAGATTGCAGATAGAATTTCCTGTTGTATCTTAGGATGCTTAATCCTGGGGTCGTTGTATTGTTCTCCATATTCTTTCAAGTCAGCAGCTAACCGGGAAACGATTTCCTTGTAGGCCGGGTCCTGATAGCAGTTGATTAGTTCATCCGGATCTTTTTTCAGGTCGGTGAGCCAGGGAACATCAGATACATATTCGGAATAGGTCAGTTTGTATTCCGGAGTTACTGCTGATATCCACTTCGTTCGCATCGCTGTAGCCGATTCATCCCAATCGCTTTTTATTTTAGGAGTAACTGCTCGCATAAAGACAATGTCTTTGTATTTTTCCGGTAGTTTCTCTCCTTTCCATAGAAGCGATAAATCACGGCCATCATACTGTGCAGTAGGTTGTATATTGCAGAAGCTCAGCAGAGAAGGAGTGAAATCGGTTACAGACATGACATTCTCTACCCTGATCCCCTGACGCATACCGGTCGGGTAGCTGATGATAAACGGCACCCGCGCGGAATCGTCAAGCGGAACGCCTTTATTGATCAGTCCGTGCTGGCGGCACATGTCTCCGTGATCGGAGGTGAAGATAATGATTGTATTGTCTAGGATACCGGCACCTTTCAACGCATCCAGGATGCGCCCTACATTATCGTCGATACATTTAATCATTCCGAAATATTGAGCCATATCCTCGGGTTGGTCTGCTTTCAGGTTATTTCCGTGTGACCAGGCGGGGCGTCCTGTCGTATCCGCCAGCGCTGTTACCGGTTCTTTAAATCTGATCCGGCTATACATGGTGTCATATGGTGGCCTAACCAGATTGGCACTATGCGGGTCCGGGAAGCAGAGCATGCAGCAGAACGGTCCTTCCTTATGTCGGTTGATGAACTCAATAGCCTGTGTGGTGAAATAGTCGGTAGGGAATGTCTGTTCGTCCGTGCTTTTCACATCTGCATCCGTTCTGAATGTCGGTCCTTCGGCTGTTTCTTCTATTTTTTTCCAGTGACCGCGGTTATACATATAACGGTTGTCTGAAAAACCGAAGTCACGCCCGGGATGCCATTCGGGGCGTCCTTTGCCATTGATATGTAATTTACCGATATATCCGGTAGCATAACCGTTCTGACGCAGTGATTCTCCGAATGTTACAGCTGCATCAGACAGTACCATGTCGTTTGTCCATACCCCGTTATTCTGCGGATAAAGTCCGCTCATGAAAGAGGCCCGGCTGGGGGAACTGACCGGAGACGTTGCATAACATCGCGTAAATAATACCCCCTGATGTGCCAGGCGATCGATATGGGGTGTTTCAACGACAGCTTCTTTTCCCCAGGGGAAAGCTTGCTCATTTTGCAGGCATTCCCGGTAACATCCCAGTGTACGGAAATTGTGTTCGTCGGTATGGATGATAACAATATTGGGTTGTTGTGTTTGGGAGAAACTTCCGGAAACGATAGCAGATAATAAGGATGCAGGTAAGATTACTTTATTTATTTTATGTTTCATGATATCGTTGTTCAGGTAATGTTTAATCAAAAGCAGAAATAAAAACAGAGATACCGAAAGTATTATAAGCAACCGATATCTCTGTTGTGTTATTAAACCGACTATCTTAAATTGGGATTGATATTCTTTTCAGATAGTGGAATAGGCCAACGTTCTTGTCCGGTTTTGAAATTACGTTTGTCTACATACCAACGATTATACGGATCAGGCTGTCCATCTTTCTTTTTCATTAGTTCCTGATTCGAAATATAGAATGGCGATCCGTAAATATCCAGATTCAGACGTTCTTCAGCAATCCCCCAGCGGTATAGATCCCAAAGGCGAAGTCCTTCAAAAGCAAATTCTATCATACGTTCTTTTTGTATGATTTTACGTAATTTATCCGGATTGGTTTCTGTTATGCCAGGCATGCCTACTCGTCCTCGTACTGCATTTATCGTCTGATCCAAAAGAGTTTGTGTGATCGGTGTGCCAGCTTCCATCTCTGCTTCCAGATACATCATCAGTACATCTGCATAGCGTGCAAGAGGAACATTGTTACCATATTGGGTTACATCGCCATTCCAGCTTTCATCAAAATATTTGCGCATAAGAAAACCTGTCTGGGTTGTCTGTCCCGGACCGATTTTATCAGCGGCGGTTGTTTCCGGGTTACAGTTGTAGACGGTTCCCCTGAAGGTTGCTCCGTCATAATAGATTGTATAGTCCAGACGTGGATCCCTGTTTTCTCCGAAATTATTTTTATTGAAACGTGGGTCATCATAACTGAATGGCGTTCCATCCAGAAAATCATAAGCCTCGAATAACGTACTGGAAGCATTTACCAAACACCATCCTCCGTCTTTTATCGGATAGGCATGCTGAGGTAAGCCATGTCCTGCCAGGTCATCTACAAACTGTGTTGCGTAAATATGTTCAGAACTGTTGATCGCCCCTGGGTAGAATAGTTTCTGATAATCAGCGTCTAATTTATTGTCTCCCCAATCGATGATCTTTTTACATGCAGCGGCTGCTTCTTTGTAATTTTTGGCGACCAGATGTGTACGGGCCAGATAAACCAGTGCCGCCTGTGCTGTTGCACGTCCTCGTTCTGAAGCCGGAAGATCCTTGTGGTGCGGAAGAATATCAGCAATTTCGGTTAATTCGTCTATTGCATATTGAAGCACTTCTGCACGAGGAGATTTGGTCACTGTATTAGCCTCTTCCAGGGTTAATACTGTTTTGATCAGCGGAACATCATAATAATAGGATGCCAGATAAAAATACTGTACCGCACGGATGAAACGGGCTTCTGCTTTCATCCGTTCCATTTCCGGATTATCGGATCCGAGCTTGTCGATTCCTTCAATAAACCGGGCACAGGCACTGATGCGCCGGTAAGGTTTCTGATACAGGTCATTTACCCATCCGTTACTTTCATCTATTTGCCCGGATGTCAGTTTCCCCAGATTGTTGTTGAATCCTCGGCGGTCGTATCCTATGTCACTGACTCCGTCTATTAATATTTTTGCGCTATATGCCCACCAATCGGAAGCGCCGTAGTCCACTCCATAGGTGATACCGCCACGGTATAAACCGATGAGGGCAAGTTTTGTATTTTCTTCTTTGTCGAAGAATGTATCTTCGCTGAAGTTTGTCAGCGGATAACGGTCCAGTTCACAGGATGCTAAAGTCGCAAGAGCAACAAAGGCCATTATTGATTTCTTTATAATTGATTTCATGCTTTTTAGAATTTAAGATTCAAACCAAATGTGTAGTTCGTTAATACCGGATAGAAACGGTCGTCGGCATTGATTTCCGGGTCCCAGCCTTCCGGATAACTGTGGAATGTGAACGGGTTTTCCGTTGCTGCATAGAAGCGGACATTCTGGATAAAAGTATTCTTTAGAATAGACTTTGGTAAAGTATATCCTAATTGAATATTTTTTACACGCAGGTAAGAGGCGTTACGTATCCAGAAATCAGATTCTTGTGTATTGACACCGGTTGCATTTCCCAGATTTGCCAGACGCGGATATTTCGGGTAACGTGTAGGATTCTCCGGATCGAATGCTTCTTCCATTTGCCATTTCTGTATGTTTCCTTCGCTCCATAAAGCCCAGCCGGAAAAACCGCTGAGTTTGCCATTGACACCCGATACTCCCTGTAGGAAAATATTCAGGTCGAAACCTTTGTAAGCAGCGTTCAGAGAAAGACCGAATGTGTATTTCGGAATTTTTGATCCCAGGTAAACACGGTCGTAAGTGGCGTCTACTTTTCCGTCGGGTACGCCATCCGGTCCTGAAATATCTTGATATCTGATATCTCCCGGTTTGGTGTTGGCTTTGTTGGCTCCCATTGCTGACTGGTCAGTGTGGGCAAAGTAGTCGTCGATATCCTGTTGATTCAAAAATACACCGTCTGTTTTATATCCGTAGTACATGTCGATCGGGTAGCCGATGAAAAGATTAGAACCGTTACCAACCATTCCGTTTGCTTGTTCCACATTCCCCAATCCGAGTGTTTCTACTTTATTTTTGATGATGGAAAAGTTTCCATTGATGCTGTAACTGAATTCACCGATGGTATTTCTGTGCCCAACTTCAAATTCCCAACCGCGGTTTGACGCTTCTCCGGTATTTACTTCGCTCATTTGTAATCCAAAAGCGGAAGAGGCACTGGCGTTGGGTTTAAACAGGATGTCATACGTATATCTATAGAAGTAAGAGATATTGGCTGTCAGTAAACCGTTCCAGAGTACGGATTCGAAACCACCGTCTATAGTACGGGTTGTTTCCCATTTCAGTCGCGGATCTGTATATGTTTTCAGGGCTGCTCCCTGTTGGATGGATCCTCCCAGCGGATAGTTAAAATCGTTACCTAATTCATACACTGACTGGTAAGCATAATTACCTATGTTATTATTACCTAAGATACCGGCAGATGCTTTCAGTTTCAGGTTATTGATAAAACTTAATTTTTCGTTTTCTTTAAAGAAGCTCTCTTCAGAAATTCTCCAACCGATAGCGGCGGAAGGGAAGAAAGCATAACGTGAGCTGGATGGGAAACGTGATGAACCGTCGTAACGCATGGTTACTTCACCCAGATAGCGTTCTGCATAATTGTACTGTGCACGTCCGAAGAATGATTGGATGACCCAGTCGTAACCGCCGCCTGCATTTGTCTGGTTATCGGGTGAACCGACTGTCAGATAGGGATATTCGTTACTCGGAAGATTGTCGCGACGGCCTTCCAAGTCGCGTGCAGATTCTTCTTCCCATGAGTAACCGGCCAAAATACCTATATTATGTACATTGTTAAATGTCTTTGAGTAATCGACTGTTGCCTGGAATGATTTATAATTTGTATTGGTATTCTTTTCTTTTAAGTAAGAAGGACCTAATACTTTTGTAGCGCCGTTAATGGTAACCGGTAGGGAGGCACGGAATTTTTTATCTTGTGCATTCGTGAAATTATAGGCACCGATTGCAGAGAGGGTAAGTCCTTCGATCGGTTTGTAATCGAGACGTACGTTAGAGTTGATACGCAGTGTCGGTTTTTCTTGGAACGATTCGGATGCTAACCAGGCTTTGGGGGTTCCGAAGTTTTTTACGCCCGGTCCCCATGTCCCATCACTTAATACCGAAGGGCGGAATCCAGGGAAGCGTAATCCCTGGCTGATCAATGACATCATTCCATAATCGCCGTCAATAGCTCCGGCCGTTCCCGGTTCTTTCGTTTTAGCATTGTCACCTCTCAGGCGGATTGTCAGTTTCAATTTATCCGATAAATTGGAAGTCAGGTTGACACGTGCCGTATAGCGTGAGTAATTGTTGCCCGGCACAATCCCATTCTGATTTAAATAACCGAAAGAGGCAAAATATTGGCTCCGGTCGTTACCACCGTTTAAAGATAAATCGTGCCCGGTCTGTAGTCCGTTACCTGAAAAGATATCATCGACGAACTTCTCATTAGCCCATAGATCCGGCTGGCTGCCTGTGCGCATCGCCTGAATTTCTTCATCCGTGAAACGTGTAATACCATCTGCCTGATTTAATAAACGTGCATAATCCCAGCTGTCTACATATTTAGGCAATGCAGTGGCCCGGTTGAATCCGACATAACCGTTGTAAGATACGGATACTTTGGACTCTTTACCCATTTTGGTCGTTACCAATACAACTCCATTGGCTGCACGAGACCCGTAGATGGCTGCTGTGGATGCATCTTTTAATATGGAGATACTCTCGATATCATTAGGGTTGATATCTGTCATATTTCCGGGTATTCCGTCGATCAATATTAGCGCATTAGCTTTATCTGCGTTATTGTCACTACTGAAAGATCCTACACCGCGTACACGAATTGTTCCTGTATTTTCTCCTGGGCGCCCTCCTGGCTGCGTGATCGTAACTCCCGGCATCTGACCGGTCAGGGCAGATACAACTGAAGATGTTGCCCTGTTTTCAAGTTGTTTGGAATCGACAGAAGCGATTGAACCAATTACATTTACTTTTTTGGCAGTACCATATCCTACGACAACAACTTCGTCAAGAGCTTGTGAATCCTCGACTAATTGTATGGTATAGTTTGTTTTTTCATCTACGGGAATATCTTTTGACAAGTATCCGATATAAGAAATCTGCAAAGTACTGCCTTTAGGAACCTCCAGAGAAAATTTACCGTCCAGGTCTGTAATTGTACCATTTGTTGTCCCTTGTTCAACAACATTCGCCCCGATAACGGGTTGTCCGGTAGCATCTGTTATGATACCATTGACTTTTTTGTTTTCCTGTTGTTTTTGTTGTTGTTTCTTTTCCGGAACAATTATGATATGTTTTCCTTCAAGACGATAGGAGAATCCACTATCTTTGAGCAACTCTGTTATAACAGAGGACAGGATTTTATCATTAAAATCCTGATTGATAACTTTATTGATATTTAATTTCGTCTGATTATAAGCGATACTGAGGCCCGTTTGTTTTTCAATTTCTTCGAATACGCTTAACAATGTTTTATTTTTGGCTGCTATTGATATTCGCTGGCTTTGTCCCCAGGCTATGTTTATCGTGAATAAACTTAATAATGTAAATATTAATAATTTACGTAATTTTAAGAGCGAGTGTGTGCTCTTATGGTAGTTTAATTTCATACTTTTGTACATTAAATCAATGATTACTAAATTTAAGATCTCTATGTTTTTTAATGGGTTATTGATTTCGGGGGTCCGGAAAAGGTGTCGCAATTTTCTCCGGTCCCTTTTTCTTTTTATTTTACTCCTTTCTTATTAAGTGAATAAATGGTGATTGTGTTGCCGTCTATCTCATAAGCCAATCCGCTGACAGTCATTGTAAGAACTTTCATGATCGTGTTTATGTCGGCATGTTGACGGAATTTTATAGTGTATAAATCCGAAGTAAACAGACGCGGATTTATAACAAAGTCAACAACATATTTTCGTTGAATTGTAGCCAGTATTTCTTTGAGCGGTTGGTTGATAAAGTTGAGCTCTCCCTTCGTCCAGCCTGAGTAGTTTGCTGCATTGATTTTCCGCTTTTCGAATACACCGGTTTTACAATTGTATTCCAGTTGTTCGTTAGGGGACAGGAAGAAGGAGTCTTCACCTCCTGCTATTTTATCCACTTTGACAGCCCCGTTTTCCAGTGTTGTCGTGATTTTATCACTTTCGGAATAGGCTTGCACGTTGAATTTTGTGCCCAGAGCTTGAACTTTCAGATAACTTGTGCTGACGATAAAAGGATGTTCCTTATCTTTTTTTACGGTGAAGTTGGCCTCTCCCGTCAGATAGAGTGTGCGGGTATCTCCTTTGAATTTTTTAGGATAGATCAGAATACTTCCGGAGTTGATGTTTACTGTGGAACCGTCGGGTAGGATTACTTCCTGGTTTTCTCCTTCCGGAACGAAACATTGTATCAATTCGGGATTATATGTGTTCTGTTTGATATACAGATAGGAACCGGCTATTGATAGCAAAGGAATGATCAATATCGCAGCGATTCGCAATAATTTATGAACAAGGTTATATTGCTTGGACGGAGATTGATTTTGTCTGATCTTTCTCTGTGTTGTTTTCAGCGAATGATAAGTCTCAGCATTTGCTCCTGTCGGATATTCGTTCCATATGGAAAGAAGAGCCTCTTCTTTTTCTTTCTGATTGGAAGGGTGAACCAGCCATTGCCATACCTTGGTCCGGAGTGCCGGATCAAATGTATGGTTGACCAGATTATATAGTATTTTAGATGCTTTTGACATGCGTATATATTTCCTGTTTTGTATATATGATACGTGAGGCAGGAAGTACACACAGTCAAAAATGAACTTTTTTTTAAAAAAATGCAAGAATAAAGAACCCGATTATTTTTCGGATGTCAGCCAGTGCCAGCGTCAGGTGATTTTCGACTGTCCGTTTACTGATAGACATGCGTGCTGCAATCTCATCATTGGATAATCCGTCCACACGGCTCATCCGGTAGATTTGTTTTCGTTGGGGAGGCATCTTTTCAACAGCGACAGAAATAAGAAATTCCAGTTCTTTGGCATATAGCTCTTCTTCTATGCTGTCGTTGTCTGTGGAGGTAAATGAAGCATTGTCGGTTTGTTGTTCCTGATAGTCCCTGAATAACAGGGAACGTTCGATATGTCGGAATACCGTATTTTTGGCAATGCGATACAGGTAGGCGTTCAGATTCTCGATCTCTTTCAATCTATCCCTGTTCTGCCACATGGATACGAATATATCCTGGGAAATATCTTCCGCTTCTTCCTCGTTTTGCAGGATGCCGCTTATGAATCCTTTAATACGTGGAAAATAATGCAGG
The DNA here is from genome assembly GCF_023656785.1 of Parabacteroides caecihominis. Taxonomy (NCBI): domain Bacteria; kingdom Pseudomonadati; phylum Bacteroidota; class Bacteroidia; order Bacteroidales; family Tannerellaceae; genus Parabacteroides; species Parabacteroides caecihominis. The sequence goes on along the minus strand of NZ_JAMOKS010000019.1, from coordinate 125,597 downwards.
AACAATGACTCGAATGCCTGTTCATCGCCCCTGCTGACTGCCTCTATGTATCCTTTTTCGGTGGCAAAATCCATTAATAGGTAGATTTGTTGTCTCTTTATGTGGATACAAAGATAAAGATCGTTTGCCATTAAAAAGAAAAAAAAGTATAAAACTACTATCTTTTGAGTTTAGAATGCAAACTTCGGGTTTTCCGGCGGTGTACTGGAGTCTGACATTAATTGATTGAATTTCTCAACAATATCCGGGTGTTTGTCTGCTACATCGTGTAATTCCTGAATGTCGTTTTCCAGGTCATACAGTTCCATTCTCGTATTTCCTTTACGGATATCTGTAATGATCCCTTTCCAGTTCCCCATGCGGATCGCTTTGTTCCCTATTTGTAGGTCAGGATATTCCCAGTAAAGATATGCATGTTGTTTTTGTTTTCTTTTTTCTCCGAGTAGTGTCGGCAGGAAACTGATTCCATCGGTTGGAGGACATTCGATGGAAACGATATCTGCCAGTGTCGGCATTACATCCTGGAATGCACAGATATGGTCGGATTCCGTTCCCGCTTTGATCCGACTTGGCCAGGAGACGATAGCCGGTATGCGTATCCCTCCTTCGTGGACGAAACATTTTCCCCATCCGTATTCCGATTTGAATAATCCACCGCTGTTGAACCAGGGGGAATCACTGCCACCGTTGAACGTCGGTCCGTTGTCCGAAGTGAAAATGATCAGGGTATTTTCATACAATCCTTCCTGTTTCAATTTCTCGACTAGTTTTCCGACCTGCTCGTCAAAGTAACTGATCATCGCTGCATAGGTAGCATGCGGATACCGGCATGGCATATACCCTTTGTTGCCGGTATAGGGCTCTTCATCTCCGAACTTATCGACATAATAGTTGACCCAGCGTTCCGGAGCCTGTAAGGATACATGGGGAAGAGGCGTTGTCCAAAGCAGGAAGAACGGGTGTTCCTTATTCTGGTCGACAAAATGAATCATTTCGTCGAAGATGAGGTCGTTGGCATATTCATTCTGGGTAAATTTCCGGTAACTGGCTTCATCGTACGGATCCGCTCCTTCATCCAGTTTGGTCAGATGGGGGTCCCGTACTTTGTTATCGAGATATACGCGTTGATCGTTTTTCCATAAGAACGGAGGGTAATAGGTATGTGCCTGCCTCTGGCAGTTATATCCGTAAAACTGGTCGAAACCCTGTTTGCCGGGGACTCCTTCCGAACCGGGATAACCCAATCCCCATTTTCCGAAACAACCGGTCGTATATCCGGCATTCTGCATCATCCGGCCGATTGTCATGGTACCGGCTTTCAAAGGATATTGGCCTTCCAGTTTCGGATGGACGTACATCGAATCGTGGCTGTTGATCGCTCCCCGCGAGGCTATTTCATCATTTGCCCTGATCTGTGCGTGTCCGGAATGTAATCCGGTCAATAGTACACACCGGGCCGGAGCGGAAACGGGCGATCCGGTATAATGTTGGGTCAGTTTGATCCCGTTGTTTCTCAGGCGGTCGATATTCGGGGTTTCTATTTTTTGCTGGCCGTAGCATTGCAGGTCGCCATAGCCCATATCGTCCATCAGTATATATATAATGTTAGGTTTGCTCTTTTCTTTCTGGCAGGAAGACAGACCAGCAATACAGAAAAACCCTACTAATAAATTCGTTTTTTTCATGTTCTTACTATTTTAATTAGTCCCAACTGAAATCGTCGGTTACTTCGCTTTTTAATCCTGGTCCGAACATATATCCTTGTTTTTCAAACCATTCTTTTTTGTCTTTTACCTTTTGGTAAAACTGTTCGAAACTCTCCGGTTCGCTCCGGCTCCACATTTGTTCGGCGATAGCCAGAATGCGGGGAAACAACCTTCGGTCGATCATATCCTCCGTTACCCCGTAATCGGTCCAGAGGGCACAACTCATTCCCAACAGGAGAGGTGAATCTTCTTTTCTATAAGACGGATTGGCGGTATATACATCTTTGATATTGAATGTACGCGCCGCCTCATATCCTTTCCAGGGAGTGACGGGGAAATTCAGGTAGGTATAATAATTGGTTCCGCAGATAACGGGAAGATTTCTTTTGAGCGCTTCCTTGAATGCCGTGTCTTTATGCCCCCGCCAGTTCCACCAGTGAATCACTGTGTTGTCCGGTAACGGATAACCATCCTGATAAACGACATCTCCCCAAAAGATTGCTTTTCTTCCTTTGCTTTTCAGATAGTTGGCCATCTGTGCTGAGAACCAGAGCTGAAGATCGTGGCTGTCTTTCAAACCGTGTTCTTTGATACATTGCCCGCAGTCAGGACATGTATCCCAGTTCCTTTTGGGTGCTTCATCACCTCCCAGATGAATATATTCGGAGGGGAACAGTTCGCAGACTTCATCGAGGACATTCTTCAAAAAGTCCAGCGTATGTGTTTTGCCGGCACAGAAGATATTTTGTGTAAAGCCGTTTTCGGGGACCTGTATAGTGTCGCCGAAGCAACCTAGTTCCGGGTAAGCGACCAGAGCGGCTTCCGCATGTCCCGGCATATCGATTTCCGGGATAACCGTGATACAACGTTCGGCGGCATATCTGACAATCTCTTTGATCTCTTTCTGTGAATAGAAACCCTGTTGTTCCGGGCCTTTGCCGACAAAAGCGCCAACTTCGGTAAGGCGCGGGTATTGTTTGATTTCAATACGCCATCCGAGGCCCTCCGTCAGGTGCCAGTGGAAATAGTTCATTTTTAGCAGGGCTGCCATGTCGATATATTTCTTTATTGTCGTGACTTTCTGATATTGGCGCCCGGAGTCGAGCAGGAAACTTCTGAAACCGACACGCGGCCTGTCTTCTATTTTCAGGCAGGGAATGATCCATGTCCCGTTCTGATCGGAGGCCAATTGCTTTAATGTCTGCCGGGCATAAAAGAAACCCGCATCGCCGGATGCTTCTATTTCAATGCCGTTTTTTGTTATCTGTAGCCGGTATGCTTCGGAAGGTAATGCCGTATTCGTAGTCAGGCGGATGTCGGCCTGTAGTTTTTTTGTACGAAATTCTCCGTTACCTTGCACGATTGTTTCCGGTGTAGGGATCACCGTTTGTGCTGCCAGAAAGAAAGAAGAAAGCAAGAGAATAATAATACTTACATATTTCATGATATATAGGAGCTAAAATAAAGAAGATGCATCAAAAGTTCGTTTTGTCATGGAGGACAAGTCTCGATTTTTGATACATCCTCTTTGTTTGTGATTAATTAAACTATTCCCAACCCGGATTCTGTTTGATATTCGGATTTAATACCATCTGATTCAATGGTATCGGGTAAAGATAATAATAATCCGGCCATAATTTATTCGGATCCGGATGAAATTCCAGATAACCTTCGTCCGTGCCTCCGTCGATGGTCACAGCCGTACCTGCCGGGAAGTCTGATTTCCGGACATATTGCCCGAGTTTTTTCTTCATGGCATAATGACACTTCTTCCATCTTCTGAGGTCGTCGAAACGGAAATTCTCTGAAAACAGTTCGATACGTCTTTCCCTGCGTACTTCCCATAAGAGAGGAGACACGGCATAATCGCTGGCATATCTCGAATCACCCAAATCCCGCATTGGATCAAAACTTTCATTGATCTGTGATACAATCATCGAAGGTACATTTACCCGTGAACGTATTTTATTGATAGTCATGTCTGCAACGGACTGGCTGAATTCTCCCAGTTCAACCATTGCCTCGGCATAATTCAACATCACTTCTTCTACCCTGAATATCGGCATGTCGGTCTCTTCATTCCGTTGAGAACCCATGCTCAGGTAAGTATTGAAATACTTCCAGTTGTTATAACCGAATGCCGATTTGTACCAGGGTTGCCCGTTCAGGAAGAAATCGTAATGAGGATTTTCTCCCAGTATGCCGCCGTCGTATCCTTGTCTGAAAGGTAGTGTTTTCTGGCGTTCGGCCGGAACGATCAGATTAATGCTGTCAATGAAACTACGGTCTTTCGGATTGTCCGTAAACTTCCATTTGTTATCCCAGGCCGTTGTCGATTCCGAACGGTCGACTACATAAGGCGGAGTAACGTGCAGCCATAAACGATGGTCCCTATTGCTGAATTCATCGTACATGTCTTTGTCGCCCAGGAACATCTGGCTTGTCCAGCGCGGTTTGCCGTCCGAACATAAATAGTTGTCCACCATGTCGCGGGTTACATTATAGAATGACTGAGCCGTGGTTCCTCCGATGCTGGTGGCATGTACCACATTGGCATCGTTGGCATACGCTTTGTAAAGGATGATTCCCGTCATACCGTTTAATGACAATGAATTGAACAGGTCGTCGTAGTTGTTGTGCACATTCGGATATACCTTCAACACCTCTTCGGACGCCCGCTTACATTCCCGGAGGAATTTATCTGCTTCCTGCAATCCGTGATACTTTCTCCATGTCCCTTCGAACAGGCAGAAGCGGGAAAGCAATGTCTGCACTACCACACGGCTGATCGTGTTGGCTCCATCGCCGTTTGGGTTTATATTTTGTTCGGCATATTGGAGGTCTTCCAGAATATGGTTGGCAATCACGTCTCTCGAATCTCTTTCTCCGAAAATAATGTCCGTTTCATCGTCTGCCAGTACATGGTCTACCCAGGGGACGCCGCCGTAAGCGGAGAGCAAAGTCATATAGCGGTAAGAACGGAAGAAATAGCCGACACTGCGCCAATGGTTTCTTTCTGTCTCACTCATATCCGAAGTCTCTATATGGTCGAGCATCAGATTCGTCCGGCGGATAAAGCTATATTGCGCCCAGGGCGTATCGGTCGTATTGGAAGGAGGAACAACGATTCCCCTGATCCAATTAGTCTCTCCCGAACCGCGTGTCGAGTTGTAAGAGATATTGTCCGTATTGGTTTCCCCATAGCCGAGTGCCGGAAATGTTTCGTATAACCCCCATGCATATGTCTTGAAATTATCATACGTCTTGAATACGGTTTCTGCCGTAGGATTTCCCAGCGGATACCTTTCCAGGAAGTCGTTGTTCATGCAACCTGAGAATCCGAAGATAACGAGTAATCCGAATAATATTTTGAATGTTTTCATACTTGTACTGTTTATTTAAAAGGTAACGTTTATACCGAAAGAATACTTTTTCATAAAAGGATACTCCCAGGAGCCTTTTGAAAGCATTTCCGATTCAAGGCCTTCTGGCAGATGATCCCAGGTGTGAAGGTTTTCACCGCTGACGAATAACCGGATGTTATCCATATAAATCTTCTGGCAGAAATTCTTCGGTAATGAATAAGACAAGGTGATGTTCTGTATTTTCAGATAGGCGGCGTTTGCCAGATATTTGGTCTGCACCTTTCTGTTGAATGTCGTATTCGTTCCATTCTGCGCATATACTCTCGGGAAGAAGGCATTCGGATTATCCGGCGTCCAGAAATCGAGTGTTTCCTTGTACAAACTGCCCCAGCCACCGTCCGGCCAAGCCATCTGGTCGGTACGCCAGTAATCACGTTTTCCCACTCCGCGAAGGAAGAGAGACAGGTCGAAGCCTTTGTAACTGACTCCGGCGGTGATACCGTATTGATAACGGGGTGTACTGTTACCGATGATGCGCTGGTCGCCCGGATTGCTGACTGTATTGTCTCCCTGGAAAATAAATTCGGTATCGTCGTCGAAGTTCTTATAAAGGATATCTCCCGGATAAACCTTGCCGGCTCCTTTAAACATCGGGATGCCCGGTTTCAGGGTCCCGTCAGTATTGAAGTCATCCTCCGTATAAAAACGGTCGGTGACATATCCCCATATTTCTCCCAGTTTCATTCCTTTTCGGTAAAGGTTTGCTCCGAATAATCCGGCTTCGTTGTCGTATTTGGTGATTTCCGATTGCGAGTCATACAGGTTGAAACCGACACGGTAGCCGACGTCGCCTATCCGGTCATGCCAGTTGATCTTTAATTCCCAACCATATGTTTTCAAGTCGGCTGCGTTTTGCTTTGCAGCGCTGGCGCCTACAACACCCGGTAGTTCCATACCCGGAGCGAGCATGCCCTTAGTATCGCGGCGGTACCAGTCGAATGTGGTATTCAGTCTGTTGTTGAACAGGTCCAGGTCGAAACCGAAGTCGAGTGTATAAACCTTTTCCCATCCGAAATTGCTGCTTACCATAGCCGGAGCGCCCAGTGTCGTGATCTTTTGTCCGTCGACCAGCCAGTTGGAGAGGTAAACATTCATATCCGGGATGTACGGGTAGTTGTCCGGAGTATTGTCGGATTTCAAGATGACCTGGTTTCCGATGGAACCCCATGAGGCTCTCAGCTTCAGGTTGGAAAGCCATTCGTTCGTTTCCCGCATAAAGCCTTCTTCCGAAATACGCCAGCCTGCCGAGAAAGAGGGGAAGAAACCGAACCGGCTGTTTTTAGGGAAACGGGAAGTTCCGTCGTAACGTCCGTTGGCTTCCAGCAGGTATTTGCCGGCATAGCTGTAATTTACACGATAGAATAATCCGCGGATGGCAAATTCCTCGAACGCGTCGTTCGTGATCGGAGTACCTGTCGATAAGGATAACGAAGGCAGTGAACCGACCACTACATCCGTACGGTAAGAGTATTGGGATTCGGTATGACTCGACTCCTGGTTGTATCCTCCCATCACCGAAATATCATGTTTACCGAACGTCATATCATAATTGGCAAATAAGTTGACGGCATTGTAATCCGTATATTTGGACGTAACCGCATAGCTTGAATTCTCCGTGCTGTTCAGAATCCCGGTGAAGTTCATTCCTATATACTGATATTTATTCTTATAGAACTTATTTTGCTCCGTAGTCCGGTTGTAGGTGTATTCTCCGGTTATCTTAAGGCCCTTCAGCGGGCTCAGGATGATTCGTCCTAAAGCTCTGAGGTCATTTCTTTTGATTTTGCGGGGATCACCGTAACGGATATAGGTAGCCGGCGATTCCGGCGCATAAACGATGCCGTTTTCCTCATATTCTTCATTATTCTGGTAAGACGGCAGGTTCATGGCTGCTACCCATACCGTATTACGTCCTCCGGCTTCCACTTTATTTTGCTTGGAGTTTGCATATTTCAGGTCGAGCTGGGTTGTCAACCAGGAATTGACATCTACTCCCATGAAGGTAGAGAGGTTAAGGCGGTCATAGCTGTCCTTATCAGTAATCAGGATACCGTCTTCCCCCGTGTAACCGACACCGATACGATAGACCGTTTTCTCGCTACCGCCGGAAACCGACATGCTGTGGTTCTGCATGAATCCAAAATTGTCCGTCATGTCGTCAAACATATTCCGTTCTTTCATCAGAAAGAGGTTACCGCTTTCATCGAAGATATATCCGTTCGGATATTTGCCCGGATTACTCTGGTAATCGCGGATGTATCCTTCCCACTGGGTGATGTTCTTACCGTCTACATAGGTGTCGTTGGGCCAGTCCATTTCCTTGTATGCCAGGACTGACTCCAGCGGACTCGCCTTTTGCGGTAGTTCCAGCGGTTTGGAGAACGATATATTATTGTTGTAATTGAATTTCGGAGCGGAATCTTTTTTCCCCTGCTTCGTGGTGATCAGGATAACACCGAAGGCGGCTCTTGCCCCGTAGATGGCTGCCGAAGCTGCATCTTTTAATATGGAGACCGATTCGATTTCCTGCGGGTCGATCATATTGATATCCATCGGAACGTTGTTTACCAGCACAAGAGGCGTACCTCCGTTGATTGATGTGGTTCCGCGGATATTGTAGCTCATCGCATCACCCGGTGTACCGGTTTCCGAACCGATCTGTAATCCGGGGGTCGTCCCTTGCAAAGCCTGCGTAATGTTAGGAACCGGACGGTCTCCCAATGTCTCCGATAAATTAACGGAAGCAACGGCTCCAGTCAGGTTGACTTTCTTCTGGGTTCCGAAACCGACTACTACGACTTCGTCCAGTAATTGAGTATCTTCCTTTAATGTGACAGTCAGATTGTTCCGTCCTTTCAGATGGATATCCTGCGGAATGTATCCGATAAAAGAAACTGTCAGGGTGGCATCCTGGGGAGCGTCCAGGATAAATTGCCCGTTCAGGTCTGTGATCGTTCCGTTGTTCGTTTTCTTGTCTATCACGTTGGCTCCGATGACAGGCATGCCTGTTTCGTCGATCACTTTACCGGTGATTTTTCCTTCTTGCGGCATTTTATCGGACAGCAGGACAATCTTATAATTTTCTATCCGGTAACTGTCAGGTGCGAGCAACTGATTCAACACCTCTTTGATGCTGGCCTCTTTGAGATTCAGGCTGACCTGTCTGTTCATGTCGATCTCTGAGTTGTTGAGGAAGAAGACAAAAGGAGTTTTCTCTTCGATCACTTTGATTGCTTCACTCAGTTTCACACTGGTTAGTTCCAAACTTATTTTCGTATTTTGTGCATAACCGTTTATTGCATAAAGCTGAAAAAAGCAAAAGCTTATAAATAATAGTATTAGCTTCATTTTTCTGAATGAATTAATGTTAAGAAAGGATATAGCATTCCCTTCTGTGGAAATTTTTTTCATACATTTGTACTGTTTTAAATTTAACTTATTGTTCTCATCTTCTAGCTTTTGAGAACAGTTTGTTTCACATTACCGGGCAAATGTTACCAGCATTTGTCCGGATTGTTTTTAGACTCTCCGGTTTCTTATCCCATAGGCATTCTGTTTTTATAGTTCGTATTATTTAGGTTTCACATAGATTACATCATCTTTGATCGAATAACGAATAGGTGCGATCATTTCCAGCAACTTGAATATTTCGTCGGGCGATTCTTTCCGGATCGTCAGCGACAGGCGCTGGTCGACGGGAGTTCCCGGCTGGCAGACGAGTTCCATGCCGTACCATAGTTTTATCTTGTGTAAGATGACGGACAGTTTTTCGTTGTTGCATACTAGCTTTTCGTTGATCCATAATATATATTCCGAGGCATCGACCTGTCTTATTTCATGAACGCCGGTCTCTTTATCCAGGATGATCCGTTGGTTGGGTTTTAACAGGATGCTGTTCGGATTATTCGGTAGCTGTATTTCAACCTTTCCGGTGATCAGGGTGGTTTCGCTGTTCATTTTATCCGAGTAATCTTTTACATCGAAGCTTGTGCCCAGTACATTGACTGTCATCTGGTTAGTCTCGACGAAAAACGGTGCCTGTTCGTTCTTTTTCACCTTAAAATAACCTTCTCCTTCTAGTTTGACTTTTCTGTATTTGTCGGAAAACTTTTCCGGATAAGTCAACTTACTGTTCGTGTTCAGCCAAGCGACGCTTCCGTCGGGCAGTGTAACGGAACCTTTGCTTCCCTTGCCCATGATGGCCTGGTTCATAATGACAGCTTCTTTCTCTATGTAAACGATATCCGGAGTGTTTCTACCTATATAATATCCTCCGATCGAACAAATCAGGAGAATGGCAACGGAGGCTGCAATACGTAAAAACGGACGTATAGAACGTTTGGACGAACGGCTGTTTTGTTCGTTACGGCGGACGCTCTCTTCAAATATCCGGAAAGCGTTTTCTGTGTAACCCGGCGCATGAACCGGAGTCTTTCCGGATGCCAGCCAGATATCCCGTAAGTCGATGAATGTCTTTTTATTCGCTTCGCTTTCCCGCAACCAGGCGAGAAGACGTTCTTTTTCCTCCTTGCCGGCTGTTCTTTGTAAATATTTTAATATGATGTCGTTCATCCTTATTTTGTATCCCTTTCGGTAATTATTCAGTTACTCTTCTATACATATCACAAAACAAAACCGATTAACCCTACCTCAATGAGAAAAAAAAGATTATTTTTACGCAAATATTTTTGGGAACCGGAGATACAGTAATGATAACCATCAGTGATAATAAGTTTAACGAAAGGGGTAGTAGATTGGGTGAGTTTATTTTATTTCAGAAGCTTTTTGAGGATTATTTTCGCTCTTTGGTTACGTACTCGTACCGGTATGTGAACGACTGGTCGGTGGGTGAAGATATTGTACAGGATGTGTTTATGGCTCTTTGGATCAACCGAGATAAAATTGATTTTGAGGAACCGATAAAACCCTACTTGTATCGGGCTACCTATAACAGATCGATAAACTACCTTAATTCCGTGTCGGTTCAGCGACGCGTAGATCATGCCGATATGCTGGATGAACTGATCGACCGGGAGATACTGTCGTATAACCAGCATGACAATCTGCTACTGAAAGAGATAGAAGAGGAGATAACCTCTTTTGTCGGTACGCTTCCCGAACAGCGTAGAAGAGTTTTTCTGTTGAGCCGCGAAGAAAATCTAAAGAACAAAGAAATCGCACTTCGTTTGAATATCAGTGAGAAAGCAGTAGAAAAGCATATAACCAAAGCCTTATCCGATATCCGTACCCACCTGACAGAAACCGGACTGATATCCGGGCTGATTTGTTTCTTGCTAAACCAGAATTGATTTCTTACCAATGTCTTTCTGATTACTATACGTACTAATTAGAATTAGTATGCCGGGAAATCAATGGTTGATAACCTTCGGCCGTATGGTTCATAATTATCGGCCGATTGGTTTATAATTATCAACCAAACGGCTGACAATTATCGGCCGCTGATTTGAATAGGAGCCAATATAGTAAAATAAGCAATAAGTTGTTTAATGCAAAGGCAGTAAATTCATATGTGATTGGAATTATTTTTTTGATATTTGATAGAATGACAATTGTTATGTGAAATCTTTTCTGTAAATTGCCTTCGAAACTTTGAAACTACACGTTTCTGTCGCTTAAATCTTGATTAATTATGAAATACGTGAAACTCTTTTTGTTGACAGTTGTGGTACTTTGTTCATTTAGTAATGAAAAAATACCAAAGATTGATTTACCGGTCCACACTCCTAAACAGACTGCGCAAATGAGTAAATTGTTCCGTAAAGTAAGGTATGTTCCTCTGGAAACGACAGATGATTGTTTACTTTCTTATATCCATGTGCAGAAGATACAAGATTATATACTAGCCTGGGATTACGATAGCTGTTGTTTGTTTAGTGCTAAAGATGGAAAATTTATACGGAGAATAGGGCATAAAGGCGATGATCCGGAAGCTGTATATTCATTTTATGAGAATTTCTATAATCCGTATGATGGACTTCTTTATTTTCAGGGTGTTGAAGGAATTCGGGTTAAGTATGGGCTGGATGGTAAATATATAGGTAAAATGAAAGTCCCGTTGTCGACAGGTGTCTCTCCTCAATTTGTAGTACCATTGGACTTAACGACTTTTTGTGCTTTTTTTGCGAATAGAAGTGGACGGGAGAAGAAAAGAATAGTTTTATTTGATCATAACGGAAATGTAAAAAAAGAGTTTCCTAACCATCATTTTGTAGAAACAAAAATGTATATTATTGATTCGGGTGATGGGCTTACGTATAGATATAAAGGTAATCTTTATTTTAAAGAAATGTTTATAGATACGGTTTATCAAGTTAGTAAAAATCAGTTGAAGGCAGAATATATTTTAAATATAACATCTCGTTCTGTGCCTTATAAAGAGCGTTATGACAGACATAAGGAAGCGATATCACCTTATTTTATATATGAAAATGATGTAAATATAGCTTTTCGTTATCATATGAATGGAGTAGGGCAACTATGTGTTTATAATAAACAAGCAGGAGAAAGTTCTTACTATTTATGTGAAAATGGTCCGATTGATGATATCAACGGGTTTATGCCTGTTTGGATATCTACGATTTGTGATGATGGAACTTGTATGGGGCTTTTGTATGCTCCTGATATTTGTGATTATATAGATAAAAATGGAATATCTTCCAATCCGAATCTCAATTTCCTGAAATTGATTTCACCGGATGACAATCCGGTAGTGGTGTTTATGGAGAACTAAAATTAGGTCTGGTGACATAGCTGATCGTTACGCTTTGCGTGAACCAAATCTATCTTAATCGATATATAAATTACAAAAGCCTTATGACGAATAGATGGATATACATATTAGTTATTGCGTTATTATCCTGCCATGAACAAGGGAATAAAAGAGGTATGGAAATGATAATAGAGGATCCGGCAGAACTGGCAACCGTAACTGATGTGGTGAAAGTTCGTGATACACAGCATAATAATGATGATATATCGATAAAGAATGAATTTAAGAGTATAGAATATGTTCGTATTGACAATAAAAAAATAATCGGAAAGATAATAGATATAGCTTTTACAAAGGATTATATGTTTTTAATGCTCTCTCATGATGGCGGAATAATGAAATATGACCGGAAAGGTAATTTTATTAAAGTAATCGCCAGGGTTGGTGAAGGTCCTGAACAAGTTAATCCACATCATATATTTGTAGATGAATATAGAGAGAAGGTCTATGTAATGCAGTTTAGAAGAAAACATAGTATAGCCGTTTTTTCTTTTGAAGGAAAGTTTTTAGGAAACTTGGAATATCCGTTCGATAAAATAAGAGTCATGTTACCTTTAAGTGATGAAGTCTTTTTTACTTTTAGGGAATCTATAATTCCTTTGACTGATTCCTTGAATTATGTTTCTGGTATGTTTGATATTTTGGGAAAAAAGTATTATTCAAGAAAATCGTATGTAAAACAATGCGATCTTGAAAATTGCAGATTAGGACGTGTGTTCTTTTTTTCTCATAAAAACAGTGTGTTATACAAAATCGGGGGTATTAATATCCTTTATAGGGCAATGCGAGATACAATTGTTCCTGCTTATTATTTGGATTTAAAAAATCCTATCAGAGGAGAAATTTATCAATTGGCTTACTCTTCTAAAGAGTATACAAATTCTCTTGATGGGAATAATCTGAATTATATATTTATTAATAGAGAAGGCTTTTTTGAAACAGACTCTTGTTTATATTTGAGATATGCAAGTGATAGAGGCGGTACCGTTTTGCGGTATAATAAAAGTAGAAAACAAACAAATAGTTATGCACCAAAAATAACAAGAGTTTTAGGTGTTAAAAATGATATTGATAATGGAGTTCCTATTTGGCCATTATACCATTATGCGAAAGAGAATATATATGTTCAGACTTTATCAGGAGGAGAAATTCAAGATTTGAAAGATTTGAACTATTTTAATGAACAAGCTCCAGCTGTCTATCGTGATATGAACGAAGATAGTAATCCTCTCGTTATTATATATAAATGTAATTGATTAATAGAAAAGTAGTCAATTTTAAAATTATCTGGGACTGAGAAAAGTCGGTTATTTGCTGGTTATGGGATCCGGCGAAAGTTGGATAGGGCAGGTATTGTTCCGTTACAACGCTTTTTCCAGCCTCTGAAAAAGATTCTGAAAGAAGGACTTTAAATCTAAAATGTAAAGATGGATATTCTTATCTGCTACATATTTACTATCTTTGCAGTCTGTTATTGGAATATCTTAATAAATCGACGATATGATTCTATTCTTTCAATCTCCAACAAAGACGGTGCTGGCTGTTGAGGCGGCACATGCTTTCTCTCCTGAAGATGTTCAAAAGCTCGTTTGGTTGTTTAGTGAAGCCGCTCCACTCCAATCCGAAACATTGGATGGATGGTATGTTGGTCCGCGCCGGGAAATGATTACCCCGTGGAGTACCAATGCTGTGGAAATCACTCAGAACATGGGTTTGAGCGGTATCTCACGTATCGAAGAATACTTCCCAGTTTCTTCCGGTGAGGCTGATCATGACCCGATGTTGCAACGCATCTACAACGGCTTGAACCAGGATATCTTCACAATCAGTAAACAACCGGATCCGATTGTTTATATCGAGGATATTGCAGCTTACAACAAAAAAGAAGGATTGGCTTTGAGCGACGAAGAGGTTTCCTACCTCAATGAAGTAAGCCAGAAGCTGGAACGTAAGCTGACCGACAGTGAAGTGTACGGTTTTGCACAGGTAAACTCGGAACACTGCCGTCATAAAATCTTCGGCGGTACATTCGTTATCGACGGAGAAGAGAAAGAAAGTTCTCTTTTTAATCTGATTAAGAAAACTTCGGCAGAAAATCCGAACAAGCTGGTTTCTGCTTATAAAGATAATGTGGCTTTCAATGAAGGTCCGATGATCGAACAGTTTGCTCCGGCAAGCGGTGACAAACCTGACTTTTATGAGGTAAAAGAAATCAAATCGGTTATCTCGCTGAAAGCTGAAACACACAACTTCCCGACAACGGTTGAACCGTTCAACGGGGCAGCAACCGGATCAGGTGGTGAGATCCGTGACCGTCTGGGTGGTGGTAAGGCTTCTTTGCCTATTGCCGGTACAGCCGTCTACATGACCGCTTATCCGCGTACGGAAGGTGCCCGTGAATGGGAAAAGGTGCTTGATCCGCGTCCCTGGTTGTATCAGACGCCGGAACAGATTCTGATCAAGGCTTCAAACGGAGCTTCCGATTTTGGAAACAAGTTCGGTCAGCCGCTGATCTGCGGTTCGGTGCTGACTTTTGAGCATGAAGAAAATAATAAGAAATATGCTTACGATAAGGTAATCATGTTGGCCGGTGGTGTCGGTTACGCTAATATGCGTGATGCGCTAAAGGGTGATCCTCAACCGGGTGAAAAGGTGGTGTTGCTGGGTGGTGACAACTATCGTATCGGTATGGGCGGTGGTGCTGTATCCTCTGTAAACACAGGGCAGTATACCAGCGGTATCGAACTGAATGCCGTGCAGCGTGCTAATCCTGAAATGCAGAAACGTGTATCGAATGTGATCCGTGCTATTGCCGAATCGGATAATAACCCGGTTGTTTCTATCCATGACCATGGTGCAGGCGGTCACCTGAACTGTCTGTCGGAATTGGTGGAAGCTACAGGCGGACATATCGATATGAGCCAGTTGCCTGTCGGTGACCCGACGCTTTCTGCCAAAGAAATAGTTGGTAACGAAAGCCAGGAACGTATGGGCTTGTTGATGAAAGAAGAAGATGTAGCCCGCGTAAGACGTATCGCCGACCGTGAACGTTCTCCGATGTATGTGGTTGGTGAAACGACCAACGATATGAAATTTGTATTCGAGCAAGCTGACGGTGTAAAGCCTATCGATATCAAGCTGGAATATATGTTCGGTAAACCGCCCAGAACGATCATGAAGGATCATACGGTGGAAGAAACATATGCTCCGGTCGTTTACAAAGAATCGGAACTGCATCATTATCTGGAAAACGTACTTCAGCTGGAAGCTGTGGCATGTAAGGACTGGTTGACCAATAAGGTGGACCGTTCCGTAACAGGTAAAATCGCTCGTCAGCAGTGTCAGGGTGAATTACAGTTGCCGTTGAGTGACCTGGGTGCCGTAGCATTGGATTACCGTGGAAAAGCTGGTATCGCTACTTCTATCGGTCATGCTCCGCAGGTGGCAATGATTGATCCGGCTGCCGGTTCTGTTATGGCTATTGCCGAGTCGTTGACGAACATCGTTTTTGCTCCGTTGGCAGATAAGCTGACAGGTGTTTCTTTGAGTGCCAACTGGATGTGGCCGTGCCGCAACGAAGGGGAAGATGCCCGTCTGTATACCGCTGTTCAGGCCGCTTCCGATTTTGCTTGCGAACTGGGTATCAATATCCCGACAGGTAAGGACTCTTTGTCGATGACACAGAAATATGGTGACGATAAGGTGATTGCTCCGGGTACGGTAATTATTTCTGCCGGTGCTGAGGTAAGCGATATCCGTAAGATCGTTTCTCCGGTATTGGCTCACGAAAAGAACTCTTACATATATTATATAGACTTCTCGTTCGATACGATGAAGCTGGGCGGTTCCGCTTTTGCACAGACTTTGAACAAGCTGGGTGATGAAGTGCCGACTGTAAAGGACAGCGAATATTTCGCTGATGCTTTCAATGCAGTTCAGGATGCCATTGAAAAGGGCCTGATCCTTGCCGGACATGATATTTCTGCCGGTGGTATGATCACTACCTTGCTTGAAATGTGTTTCGCAAACGTAGAAGGCGGTCTGGAAGTCAATCTGGATAAGCTGTCTGAAACAGACATTGTGAAGATCCTGTTCGCTGAAAATCCGGGTATCCTGGTACAGGTGAAAGACAAGAAGGCGTTCGAAAAGCTGATGGAAGAAGCCGGTGTTGGTTGCGCAGTCATTGCCAAGCCGACCGACGAACGTCATATCCTGGTGGAAAAAGAAGGTGTTCAGTATCATTTCGGTATCGATTATATGCGTGATGTATGGTACGAGTCTTCTTATAAACTGGATATTAAGCAGAGCGGTAGCGTATGTGCCGGAAACCGTTTTGAAAACTATAAGATGCAGCCGCTGGAATTCAAATACAACAAGAACTTTACCGGTAAGCTCGCCGATTATGGTCTGACTCCTGACCGTAAAGGAAAGAGCGGAATCCGTGCTGCCGTTATTCGTGAAAAAGGTTGCCAGTGTGAACGTGAGACTTCTTACGCGTTGTATCTGGCTGGTTTCGATGTGAAAGACGTTCACATGACCGACCTGGCTTCGGGACGCGAAACATTGGAAGATGTGAATATGATCGTGTTCTGTGGTGGTTTCTCCAACTCTGACGTGTTGGGTTCTGCCAAAGGATGGGCCGGCGGTTTCTTATACAACGAAAAGGCTAAGAAAGCATTGGATAACTTCTATGCACGTCCTGATACACTGAGTCTGGGTATCTGTAACGGTTGCCAGTTGATGGCTGAACTGGGTGTGGTTTATCCGGAACACGAAAAGAAACATAAGATGTTGCATAACGACTCTCACAAACTGGAGTCTAACTTTATCTCTGTAGAGATCCCGAAGAACCATTCAGTGATGTTCGGTCCGATGAGCGGACAGAAACTGGGTATCTGGATCACACACGGAGAAGGAAAGTTCAGCTTCCCGTACGAAGAGAAAGAATATCATATTGCTCTTAAATATAACTACGAAGGCTATCCTGCCAACCCGAACGGTTCGCCCTGGTCGGTTGCCGGCGTCTGCTCACACGATGGACGCCATATGGCTATGATGCCTCACCTGGAACGTGCTTTGTTCCCTTGGCAGTGCGGTTATTATCCTGCTGACCGTAATGACGAAGTAACTCCGTGGATTGAAGGTTTCGTAAATGCACGCAAGTGGATTGAAGAAAACAAGAAATAAGAAAGAGAGATATATCTTTATAAAAGTAAAGGTTGCAATGTTCTGAGCATTGCAACCTTTTTTCTATGAATAAGCAGCCTGGAAATATTATTATTAAGTGCGAAATTGTTAGTTAATGCAGCCACTTATTCATAGTAGTTTCATCGGGTGATTACCAACCTTTAGTTGTTTGCTTTAACAACGGATTGGCATCCAGCTGACGTTTGGGGATCGGGAAGATCGTGTATTCTTTATCCGACGGATCGACATCTTTATCCCACCAGGCATTACCGAAACGTCCCCAACGGATCAGGTCCGAACGGCGGCGGCGTTCGCCGATAAACTCGCGTCCCCATTCGTCGACAAACTCCTGGTCGGTCAGCAAGGCCGGATTTTGTACATAGCTGTATTTACCCCATTCGTCTGCCGGATAGTTTCTGACACGGGTAAAATCGAGCAGTTCGGCAGCCTTAGCTTTGTTGCCGCTTCTGTAATTGGTCTCTGCCAGCATATAATAGATTTCTGTTAGACGGATCTCCGGTGCGGATTGGCACATATATAGTCCGTCGCCTTCCTGCAAATAAGGGAACTTATTGAAACGTACGCCTGAATTTTCTTCTCCTGTCGTTACGCGCGAACCTTTTTCTTTAGCCGTGCTGAGACCTTCGGAGAAACGGCCGACCTGATCTACGTAGATCAACGGTTCACCTTTGTATTCTTCCGTTCCTTTTACTGTTTCGTTCGTGTAGCCATATCCTTTTGTATAGTCGAACTTATACTGGGTTCCGATCATAAAGAAACCTTCGTAATCGCCGTTAGCACTGGTGATTTGGAACGGTTGTTTACGGTAATCGCAGTCTGCATACTTTTCATACGGGGTTCCCAGTTGGCTGGCGAAACTATACACGTTGCCATCGAAATCCCGTGAAGGTGTCATGTGAATACCATTGTTGCCACCGTCGGGATTACCCAAAGCCTGGCCGGAAGTGTAATGCAGGAAAGAATCATGGAAACCGCCGAACTGGTACACATTGCGTTTGTGGGGGAATTCGAACAACAATTCAGGTGACCTGTATCCTTTGATGCCGGAGCGGAACGGATCGCGGTAATCGTTCTGGTTGATATGATATTCCCCGTATTTACCGGCAATGATATCTTCGCAGAATGTTTTACAGTCTGCCGAACGGTCGACATTGAGCCACACCTGCGAATTGAAATAGATACGGGCCAGTAATGCCGCAGCTGGAGCCTGGGTGAAACGACCGACGATATTCTCTTTTTTCAGTTGAGGCAATACATCTTTCAGTTCGCTCTCGATATAGCTGAATACTTCTTCGGGTGTAGCCTGAGCGAGCAGTTCGTCCGGTGCATCCTTTTCTGTGAAGATAGGCACATTCCGGTAGAAGTCGATCAGGAAGATATAGAACCAGGCACGCAAAGTACGTAATTCGCCGATGTAGTTGTTTTTCTCTTCATCCGTGATCCCCATGGCCTGGAAGTCCAGAACGTTGAAGTCGCGAAGGAGTGAATTGATCTGTTGGATACCTTGGTACGGACCGACCCAACCTCCATTGATCTGGTTCATATCATAATTCCATTTATGCTCGTGCAGGCGAACCCATTGTCCGTCGTCGTAGCCGTGGCGTCCTTTCTGTGTCCAGACGAAATGGTCGCCGGTAAGCTCTTGCAACTGCCAGCGGTCGCCGTCCCAACCACACCATTGGGCGTGTTCGTAGGGACGGAGTACGGTTGCTTCGACAGACGCTTTGTCTGTGAAGTAGTTGTCGCTTGTCAATATATTGAATGGCTCTTCCGTCAGATCCGTACAGGAAGTGAAAGCCATGGTTGTAGCCATCAGGCTGACTGCACAAAGTGATTTTATATTTTTCATGCTGTATATACTTTTAGTTTAGTAACTGATTTGAACTCCGAATGATACGTTGCGGGCTGTCGGATATAAGTCCATACTACCTCTACCGGCCCATAAGCCAGTGACGTCGACACTTGACGGGTCCATGCCGCCTGAATACTTCGTGATGGTGAACACGTTCTTCATGGTTGCATAAATACGCAGGTTGGAGATCCATTTCGTATTCAGTTTAGGTGTCCATCCCAGCGTGATGTTATCCAGTTTCAGGTAATTACCGTTTTCGAGGAAGTAGTCGCACATGATCTTTTCTCCTTTGATATGGGCATTTTCCTTATAGGCGGATGTCAGCTTGTTAATACCTGTTACTCCTTGCAAACCATAATACATCTGGTATTGATTCAGAATCTGGTAGTCGAAACGTCCGCGGAAATAAAGGGACAGGTCGAATCCTTTATAAGTAAATGTGTTTCCCCAGGCCATTTCCCATTTGGGCGTACCGTTACCGATATAGGTTCTGTCCGCTTCGCTGGCGTCACGTCCCCGTACGGTTTCGCCTCCTTTGATACCATCTTTGAAAACCATAATATTTCCATCTTCGTCGACACCGGCGTAGCGGTATCCGTAGAATGAACCGATTTCAACACCATCCTGCAAACGCTGGCACGGGCCGGGGTTTCCGGGTGAAGGCAGACCGTCGCCTTCCATATAACCCAACTCATATTTCTCGTTGGAGAATGATTTCAGCTTCGATTTGGTATAGGCAAGCGTGGCATTGGTTGAATAGGTGAACTTGTCGTTTTGTACGGCATCCCAGTTTACCTGCAATTCAAAACCTTTGGAATTGGTTGTACCTACATTAGTCATGATCTTTTCGTGCAAATAGGGAGGAACCGGAACCTGATATTCACCGATTACATCTTTCCCTTCGCGGATGAAAAGGTCTAAACTTCCGGATAGGCGCGAATTGAACAAGGTATAATCGATACCCAGGTTGTAGGATATTTGTTTTTCCCAGGACAGGTCTTTGTTAGGATTGTTTCCCGGGCCGTATACCTGAACCCATTTACCTTCACTGTTCGGCATCCATCCGTAACCGGTATATTTCGCCAGAGAAATATATTTATCGAAGCCCGAGCGTCCGGTCTGTCCGTAAGAGAAACGGAGTTTCAGGTCATTCACGGTCTGAGAATCTTCGAAGAAGGAAAGACGGGAAACACGCCATGCGGCAGAAGCAGCAGGGAAAGCACCCCATTTATGATCCGTACCGAATTTGGTATTTCCTTCGTAACGGATAGAACCCGTGAACAGGAAAGTATTATCGAAATCATAGTTGACACGTCCCAGGAAGGCGATCGTCTTTTCTTTGTTTTTATCGGATTCCATGCCCAGACGTCCGTCGGCCTTGTTGTAGTCTCCGGCTCCCAGGTTGTTGTACAGGAAAGCGTCTGTCGGGAAGTTCATGTTTTCGGCATTGAACTTTTCCCAGTTGAATTCCTGATAGGAGTAACCGCCCATTACTTTCAGGTGGTGCCGATCTATATCCAGCGAATAATTGCCTAACCATTCTAACGTATAGTCCACCCATTTCTCATTTTCCAGGCGGGCACGTCCGTTACGGCTGTTGTTGATCGACTCGCGATGGTCTTTGAAATAATACTCGCGTTGCTTCTTGTCATGTCCCTGGCGGCCGAGTTTTAATTCGGTATTCAGGTTCTTCAGGATGTTGAGTTTGATGTTGAAGTCGGTAGTCAGGTATTCCTGTGTAGCTCCGTTTTCACGTCTTGTCAGGTTGAAGATCGGGTTGTAACTATCGAAGTTATTCCGAAATGCATCCATTTCATCCTTCGAATAGGTCGGGTTCAGTTCGACTGCTTGTTTGAAACTTCCGTAATCGGTGTAATCTTCATCGGCGTAACGATAGGATATGTTTCCTGTCACTTCCAATAAACCTTCTAAAGTGATTTGTTTGAAGCTGGCACGTAAACCATATTCTTTACGGTCTGTTGCAATGTCAAGCCCCTCTTTCGAACGGTAGTTTGCCGAGATACGGAAAATGCTGGATTCGCTACCACCGGAGAGGGCCAGGTTGTGGTTCTGTCCGAAGTTGTTTTTGTTGAGCAACTCGTTGTACCAATTCGTACGGGAACCGTAATCCTTTCCGATATTGTTGGCCACAAACTCTTCCGGGCTTAGTATTTCCGGTCGTGCAGCAACGAAATCATGTTCGGCATAACCATCGTATGTAATGGATACTTTACCGGCTTTTCCCTGCTTCGTCTGAACCAGGATAACTCCGTTCGCTCCGCGGGAACCGTAGATGGCAGCGGCGGAACCATCCTTCAATACAGTAATAGATTCGATGTCTTGCTGGGCAAGATTCCGCAGGTCACCGCCTGGCATCCCGTCGATAACGATCAACGGGCCGTTTCCAGCTTTCAAAGAAGAGGCTCCGCGTACCTGGATACTCGGACTGGCATTCGGATCGGCGGCTGCCGTATTGGATACGGATACACCGGCTACTTTACCGTCGATCATCTGTAACGGACTATTGGAAGCTCCTTGCAGGAAGTCTTTACTTTTTACACTTGTCACGGCAGTTGTCAGGTCTTTTTTCACCGTACTACCATAACCGACAACAACTACTTCCTGCAGATTTTCGGTATCTTCTTCCAGTGTGACTTCTATTTTTAACTGGTTGCCTACCGGTATCTCCTGTGATTTGTAACCGATATAAGATATTTGTAGCGTTGCATTTGCAGGTACATTGTTCAGCGTGAAATTTCCGTCGAGGTCCGTAATGCTCCCATTGGTTGTTCCTTTTACTATTACATTGGCTCCGATAACAGCCATCCCTTTTGTATCGGTAATGGTGCCTGTTATTGTTTTGCTTTGCTGGGTAATACTTGTTACCGGTGAATTTTCTGTTGTCGATCGTTTTATATCAGATGCATTTACAGGAAAGGCATAGAATAGAAAACAGAATGCCAACATTTTTGCTATCTCGTTGAAAGAGATGTGATTAAATGTTTTCTTCATAATTGTGAATTAATACTAGTTAGAATTAATAATTTTAATAGGTAAGTGATACGTATCTTATACGTATTGTCTGAACTGTTGTTTTTTCTACGTCATAGGCCTTATTTTTTTAGATTAGAATTAAAGTTGATTTAGTACTCGCATTGAAATTCAATCAATAGTTCTTCAGGAACTAATTACTTTATGGATTTGATTGAGAGAGGAGACAGTCTTTTTATTGGGCAGTTTTGCAAAAAATGTTCTTGAGCAGGAGAAGTAAGTCGGGTAAGACATCATACTCTGTGTTTTTATAATAAAATATTAGCTTATTATTTACTTTGTCTGATTTTAAAGTCAATGTGTTATGATATTATATTAATTTTTTTATTATTTTTGCCCAGTGTTATTCTCAATTTGATTTGTTTTCCATAGTTCCTGAAGAACTATGTCCGATATCCTCTATTCCCGTTAAGATAATGTAAGACTATCATTTTTTATACTCGCATTGATTACCGGCAGTTTTAGCCGGAGTTAGAAATCTTCCGCGGATGCTCCCGAATATCGGATAAAATCTGTAAGTTTACATGCTCAATATTTTGTAACGGATTCTAATACAAAAAAGAAGATGAAGAAAAGATCAATGTTTACTATGCTGCTTGTCTTGTTTTTATGTGCAAGTAGCGTTTATTCCCAGACAAAAGTGATTGCCCACCGGGGTTATTGGGATTGTGAAGGTTCTGCTCAGAACTCGGTTACGGCTTTGAACAAGGCTCATGAGGTTGGAGCGTATGGCTCTGAATTCGATGTCTCTATAACGGCAGATGGCATTCCGGTTGTCAATCATGATGACAGTATTCAGGGTTTTTGTATAGAAACTTCTCTCTATGAACAACTGAAAGACCTGAAGTTGAAAAACGGAGAAACGTTACCGACTTTGGAAGAATACCTGATACAAGGAAAGAAAAATCAGGGAACTCAGCTTATTCTCGAGATCAAACCTCATAAACGAGTTGTGAATGAAGATAAAGCGGTTGCAACTATTCTTTATCTGGTGCAGAAATACCAGATGGAAGATCAGGTGGAATACATCTCTTTCAGTATGAATATTTGTAAGGAGTTGATTCGCCGTGCTCCGAGTGCCCAGGTTTCCTATCTTCGTGGAGAAGTTTCACCGGCAGATCTGAAGACATTAGGTTTTTCCGGCCTGGATTATCATTATAAAGTATTTGACAAACATCCCGAATGGATTCAGGAAGCCAAGGATGCCGGCCTGACGATCAATGTGTGGACAGTGGACGACCCGGCAGTGATGGAGTCATTCATTGCAAAGAATGTCGATTTTATTACAACGGACAAACCGGTACAGCTGAAGGAGATGATTGGAAAGTAACCTGCTATACTGCAAGGAATAATTGCAGGAAGTAAATATTCTTTTTCAGATATTTCAAAGCCTCATTGATGTGTCTTTCCACTGTCTTTGGGGTAATGTCGAGCCTTTCGGCAATTTCTTTATAGCTAAGTTGTTCATGGCGGCTCAGGTAAAAAACTTCTTTTTGCCTGGGCGGCAATTCGTTTACCAACCGTTCAATATAAATCTGTAGATCTTTTGCCTGTAACTCTTCTTCTATATCATAAGCCTTGTCGTAAGCCGCAAGGATAGACATTTTATAGAAAGTTTCGTTGAAATTTTTCTTTGAATTACTGAAAATCATATTCCGGGTGATGATGAACAGTAAGCCTTCCAGATTTTCATTTTCATTTACATAACTGCGTATATCCCATAATTTGATAAAAACTTCCTGTACTACTTCCTCGGTGGTAGAATCGTTTGTGTAATAGAGTCTGCAAAACTTGTAGACTTTGTCGCAATATTTGTGATACAAAGAAGTAAAGGCCTCCTCGCTACCGTTTTTTAATGCCAGTATTAGTGTTTGATTATCCAATTTAGCTTCTTTATTGATTATTGCAAAGATAGAAAAGAATTGAAGAATAGCAAAAGTCTCTTAGAAAGATGGTAGGTTTTGTTAAAATAAAAAAAGTTTGATATTCTTCTGGGGGATAACTCTGAATTTGGAGTATTTAGTGTTAGATATGAAGGAAATGAAAGAAGAAGATATTATAAAAAAGGCTTTGACAAGCGGACTAACTGATAAGGAAAAAGAATTTTTGGCCGGTCGGGAGCCTGTTTTACGTCATTTGAAAGAACAGTGGAATGAACCGGGAGATTCGTTTCTTAGCCCTGTGGCTAAAGAACGGGTACTGGGCCGGGTTATGCGGAAGATACATCCTTATAATACCCGTCGGGACTATTGGATGAAATATGCGGTAGCAGCCTCTCTGGCTCTGCTTATTTCAGTTGGCTCCTGGCTGATAGGACAAAACGGGGCAAAAGAGAAGACTATTTATGTAGTAAGTGCCGGCCGGCAGTCGATGGAGTCGTTCTATCTGCCGGATGGCAGCCATGTGTCGTTGAATGCCGGCGGAAGATTAACTTATCCGGAGTCGTTTGACGGAGAAAAAAGGGAAGTGTCCTTATCCGGGCAGGCTTTCTTCGCGGTACATCATGATCCGGAACATCCTTTTATCGTGAAAACAAAAAGTATGGATATAAAGGCATTGGGGACTGCTTTCGAAGTGTTCTGTGTTGACTCCCTTTTTTATGCGGAAATGATTCTGACAGAGGGGGCGGTTGAGGTAAGCACAAAGAAAGAGCGGGAGAAAGGTGATGTCTTACTGGTCAAGCCTGATGAAAAACTGGCTTATGTGATGGGCGGAAAAGCTGAAATCATGCGAGTAAATGCCGATCAGTATTCATCCTGGCGCCGGGAAGGGAGGCCAAATTTCAAAAATGAAAAGTTAGGAATGATCCTTCCCCGTCTGGAAAGCTGGTATGGCATAAGTATAAAATGTCCGGCTGAACTGGCCGGTAAATATAGTTTTACCTTTTCTATTCATGATGAATCGTTGGAACTTTTGCTGGATATCATATCCAAGAGTTCTCCGGTTGCCTATCGTAAAAAAGGAGACAGCTTTGTCTTGTATGAGAAAGTCAATAAATAATTATGTTAAACTTAAATCAGGAATATATGAAAAACAAGCAAACCGGATAATGAGAGACGGTAGGAATACTGGCTGATAAAGAGAAAGAAAAAACGCATATTTATTTTATCTAATTATTAATATGAACAAACGAGTTATTTTGTTGAAAGATGTGTTCTGTAAACAATTCAAAAAACAGATCACACAATTGTTTCTGGTAGGTGCGATAGGCCTGGTTCCTATTTCGGCTTTTGCACAAGTCTATCAAATTACCATGAAGAAAAGTAACGCATCTTTGTCGTCTGTGATTGCAGAGATAGAGAAAGAGAGCGGCTATACTTTCTTTTATAATGATGACCAGATTAATCTGGGCAAGAAGATTTCAATCAATGTTACCGATGCTTCTCTGGATGTTGTATTGAACCATATGTTCAAGAATACAGGATACGTTTACCGTATTGTAAATAATCAGATCGTGGTTTCAAAATCATCCGAAGGGGGGATTACACGTACATCGTCTGTGAATACGACGCAGCAGCAGAAGAGTGTCATGGTCAAAGGTGTCGTGAAAGATGCGCATGGTGAGCCCGTTATCGGTGCCAGCGTGGTGGAAGCCGGTACGACAAACGGAACTGTAACTGATTTTGAAGGTAATTTTGCCCTGACAGTGTCAGGGAGAGATAAGCACGTGCTTATCTCTTATATTGGCTATACAACAAAAAATATTGCGTTGAAAGATGGTCAGACTTCGATTAATGTTATTTTAGAAGAAGATTCTGAATTACTGGATGAAGTAGTGGTTGTAGGTTACGGTACACAAAAGAAAGTGAATCTGACCGGCTCGGTCGCTGCGATTAGTTCGGAAGAAATCAAAGACCGTGTACAGACAAATGTACTGGCCGCTGTCCAGGGTACGGTTCCCGGCGTAACGGTTATTTCCCGTCCGGGTTCGACACCTTCAATCAATTTCCGTGGTCGCGGTAACCTGGGTACTTCTTCTCCTTTATATGTGATCGATGGTGCGATTGCTGATGCCGACTTGTTTTCGAACCTGGATCCGAACAGTATTGAGACAATCTCTTTCCTGAAAGATGCTTCTTCTTCTGCAATTTACGGTTCACGTGCCGCTTATGGTGTAGTATTGGTTACAACCAAGCGTGGTCAGAAAGAAAAGATGAATGTTTCTTACAGCGGCTATGTCGGATTGAAAATGCCGACTTACTTGCCGGATGTACTCGATTCATGGGATTATGCGACCTTGTTGAACGAAGCATTCTATAATCGCGATGCAAGCAATGGTAAAAATGCCGCTTATTCGGAAGATGAGATCAAGTGGTTCCGGGACGGTTCGAAATCGGATTATTACCCGAATACGAAATGGGCGGACCTGGTACTCGATAATCCGGTGGTTACCACACAGCATTCATTGAATTTTAGCGGTGGTAGCGATAAAGTACGTTTCTTCTCAGGATTGGGGTATCTGTATGATGATAAGTTCATGCCGGGACAAAGTTCGCAGCGTTATAATCTGGATATCAATGTGGCAGCCGATGTAACAAAATGGCTGACATTGAAATCGGGCGTGAAGTTTATCCGTAGTACTAATAAAACGGAACATGGAGTTGCCTCGATCGGAAATTTCCTGATGGTACCTTCTACGATGGTTGCGCAGCAGTCGAACGGTGAATGGGGGTCCATTGCCGGCGGAAAGGCAGCTACCCAGTCGTTTATGAACGGTAACCCGTTGCGTGCTCTGAGCAAGAATAACTGGTCGGACGGTAAGACCGACAATACAATGATCGATCTGGGATTCGATCTAAAACCTGTCAAAGGCTTGGTGATCTCCGGACAAGGTGCATTCAAAGGATGGGAAAGTAAATCAAGAGGGTATACCGCTTTGCAGGATAACGTAAAGAATTTTGAAACAGGTGCTGAAATCCCTGGAACCGGTGTGTATACAAATGAAATGAATATGTTCTGGCAGAGTGAAAACCGGACCATGTATACGTTGACTGCCCGCTACGACTGGTCGAATAAGGTACATAATATCGGCATACTGGCCGGTACCTCGTACGAACATTATAAATATGAACGTCTTTATGCAAAATGGAAAGATTTTGTAACGGATGATCTGGAAGATATGACGACCGGTGGAGAGATCAGCAAAGATCAACCGGACCAGAATTCGTATGGTACGCCGCTGAGAGAATATAAAATCCTTTCTTATTTCGGTCGTTTGAATTATAGCCTGCTGGATCGTTATCTGTTTGAAGCCAACCTGCGTGCGGATGCTTCCTCCCGTTTCCATAAAGATAACCGTTGGGGGATCTTCCCGTCTTTCTCTGCCGGATGGCGTATCAACCAGGAAGATTTCATGCAACAGATCGATTGGATCAATAACCTGAAAGTCCGTGCTTCATGGGGTACGTTGGGTAATATTAATAACGTAGGTAATTACGATTATTTCCAGCTGTATAATAATGGTTCGGATTATAACTTCGACAATGAAGCAGTAAAGGGGGTATTGGAATCGAAACCGGCAAACGAGAAATTAGGCTGGGAAACGGTTGCCCTGACCGATATAGGTGTCGACTTCGATATCTTCAACGGATTACTGAGCTTAACTGCTGATTACTATGTGAAGAACACCAGTGATATCTTGCTGAGTTACAATGTGCCGTTGGAAACGGGTATCTGGTCTAACCCTTCGCAAAATATTGCCAAGGTGCGTAATAGTGGTTTTGAGTTGGCTTTGACGCATCGCAAATCGTTCGGTGATTTTTCTTATATGGTAAGTGCCAATATCGCAACCAACCATAATGAGATCAAAGACATGGGCGAATCTGACGATATTATCCAGAGTGGAGGTGACAAGATACGTTATATCCTGCGTGAAGGCGAGTCGATCGGTTCTTTCTTCGGATTGAAAACAGACGGGTTGTATACACAGGAAGAGATCGATGCCGGTCATTATTATACCTACGGTCGTAAACCGAAAGCCGGTGATATCAAGTATGTTCCGCAACGCGAAAATGTAGAATGGGGGAGTGCCATTAACGGAGAAGACCGCACGATTATCGGTAAAGATGTGCCTGACTTTACATATGGTATTAATTTGAATCTGCAATATAAAGACTTCGAACTTTCTATTTTCGGACAAGGTGTATCCGGAACAATGGCCGGTTTTGAATCTGAACAGGTTTCTGCTTTTATGTTGAACTCAAACCCGCGTAAGTTCCATCTGGGACGCTGGACGGAGGAGAATCCGAATCCGCGTGCTGTTTATCCCCGTATCTATGGCGGACACAGTCTGGATGATTATAATCAGTATTTCTCAGATTACCAATTATTTGATGCAGACTATTTCCGTATCAAGACTATTTCTCTGGGTTATCGTGTTCCGTCTAATCTCATTTCCAAATGGGGAATGTCTTCTTTGAAATTTTTCCTGACCGGTGAAAACCTGTTTACATTGCGTGCCGATCATGTGATGAAAGATTTCGATCCTGAAGCCTCTTCCGGACGTGGTATCGGTTCGTTAGGAACCAAGTCGGTTGCTTTCGGCGTGAACGTATCTTTTTAATCGATTCAATAATTTAAAATTAAGTAAGAGTAATGGTAAATCTAAATATAAAGAAATGGGCAGTGTTTGGCTTGATAACTGCCTCTTTTACAGCTTGTGATTTGGACGTGATTCCGCCATCCGATATATCGGCAGAAAGTTTCTGGACATCGGAGAAAGATGCATGGTATGGTTTGAATGCTTGTTATGCACAAGGTAACGGTTTTGACATCTGGGATGAGATGTGTACGGATAATGCCCATAGCCATAAACCCTGGGAAGGCCCATACGAATCTATCCAGCAAAGTGAACTGAATACGGCGGAAGACCGTGGATATAGTTTCAGCACGGTTCGTATTGTGAATAACTTCCTGGAGAAGGTGGATAACTGTGAAATGGACGAAACCCTGAAAGAAAGGATGAAGGCGGAATCTCGTTTTTTCCGTGCTCAGGCTTATCTGGATCTGACAACTAAATTCGGAAAAGTGCCAATCGTAACAACGGTGATGGAATATGATGCTCCGAACGTTCCGCGTGACCCGGTCGATAAAGTGCAGGCTTTTATCCTGGATGAACTGGCTGCTATCGCTGCTGTCCTGCCGGACAAATACAATGGTGGTTATACAGAGGAAACCGGGCGTATCACACGTGCCGCCGCTTTGGCTTTGCGTGCACGTGCCGCACTGTATTTCGGTAATTACACGGAGGCCGAGGCTTCGGCAAACACCATTATTAAAGAAGGACACCATTCATTGTTCCGTGTGACGTCTTTGAATGAAGCACAGCGAAAAGAAGCGGAAGAATTAGGTCAGTTCATTGATTTTGAAGCAAAGGGCATAGATAAGGACAAATTCGCAAAAGGACTGTTCAGCTATGAAGCTCTTTGGCATCATGACAATGCTTCTCCTTCCAATCCTGAGTATATCCAGACCCGCGAATACATGAATGACGATAATAACAATGACTGGGCGCGTTATACGTATATCCGTCCCAGCCAGATGGGATCAGGATACTCTTCATTCGAACCGATGCAGGACTTGGTGGATGCTTATTGGGATATCGACGGCAAGACAATCCGTTCGTTGATCCCGATGGAAACCCGTAAAACAAATTTCGAGGCGATTAATGCTGAGGTGGATGGCCTGGACCAGGCAGCCTATATAGCAAAGGTTCCGACTATGGATCTTACAAAATTTGCTTATATGCAGGAGTTCCGTAACCGTGACAGCCGTTTGTATGCTTCTATCCAGTTCCCGTTCAAGGGCTGGCACGAAACAGACTTTAAAGGCGGCACGTTTTATTACAGATGGGATCCGACTAAAGCCGGACTGGACGGAAATGAGTCATGGAGTGGATATAGCTATCGTAAAATGGTGGCATTGAGTCCATATAACGATTATAACAGTTCTGATGATTATCCTGTCATCCGTTATGCCGAAGTGCTGCTTACTTTCGCTGAAGCCCGTATTGCCAATTCTGGTTGGGACGGTGAAGTGCAGGCTGCATTGAACGATCTGCGTGACCGTTGCGGAATGCCGAATGTGCCGGCTACCATGCCTTCAAAAGACGCTGCTTTGGAATTTGTACGTAATGAACGCCGTATAGAACTGGCCGGCGAAGGACATCGTTATGATGATATCCGTCGCTATGGTTCGGCCTATGGGCAGAAGGCTATGAGTGGAATTACATATGCTCCGAACGGATATAAGCTGATCGAAAAGAAATGGAACGACCGTATCCTTCTGATGCCTATACCTCAAAATGCAATGGACTTGAACCCGCTTCTGAAAGATGATCAGAATCCAGGGTATTAATTAACCTTAGTTCCGGGCTGTCCGGTATGAAGGATGGCCCGCCTTTCTTAACTTATTCGCACTTTATATATTTAAAATACTTATGAGAAGAATTGTTTATTCATTGTTTTTACTGGCTGTTTTAGCCGGTTTTACCTGTAATCAGTCGGTGGCACAGGTAAAAATGATCCCGACATCAGCTCCTGAACGTCCTGCCGGACAGGCAGATGTTTTGAACCTGGCTTGCGATCCTATCCCGACAGTACGTATTGCGTATATTGGTTTGGGTATGCGTGGAAGCGGAGCTGTTTATCGTTCTACTTTCCTGGAAGGGGTAGAGGTGAAAGCTCTTTGTGATCTGAATAGTGATTACGTGAAAAGTGCGCAAAAAACGTTGACGGATAAAAAACTACCTGCTGCCGATGAATATACCGGTTCGGAAGACTGGAAAAAGATCTGTGAACGGGATGACATCGACTTGGTTTATATTTGTACAGACTGGTTGAAACATACTCCTATGGCTGTTTATGCGATGGAGCATGGTAAACATGTGGCTGTGGAAGTTCCTGCTGCCATGTCGATCGATGAATGCTGGCAGTTGGTTAATACGGCAGAAAAGACTCGTAAGCACTGTATGATGCTTGAAAACTGCTGTTATGATTTCTTTGAAATGGCCACCTTGAATATGGCTCAACAGGGTGTATTCGGTGAGGTGATCCATGGGGAGGGGGCTTACATCCACGACCTGCGTTCATTGAATTTCTACCCGAGTGAAAAGGGCGGTTATCAGGGAATGTGGCGTTTGAAATACAACGAGGAACATACCGGAAATCCGTATCCGACCCATGGATTGGGGCCGATCTGTCAGATTATGAATATTCACAGAGGGGATAAAATGAATTATCTGGTATCCATGTCCACTAAACAGGTAGGGATGACTGAATATGCCAAAGAAACTTTTGGCACCGATTCGAAAGAAGCCAAACAGACCTATAAAGTAGGTGACATGAATACCACATTGATTCAGACGGAGAAAGGAAAAACTATTTTGATTCAGCATGATGTAACCAGTCCACGTCCGTACGACCGCCATCATGTTGTTAGCGGAACGAAAGGTTTTGCTCAGAAATATCCCGTAGAAGGTATTGCGCTGGAGCCTGAAGCACATGAATTCCTGAATAAGGCGCAAATGGATTCTATCATGGCTTTGTATGAACATCCGATAACTAAAGAGGTTGGAGAAAAAGCCCGGAAAGTAGGAGGCCATGGCGGTATGGACTTTATTATGGATTATCGCCTTATTTACTGTCTGCGTAACGGCTTGCCATTGGATCAGGATGTATATGATGCAGCCGAATGGTCCTGCCTGACCGAGCTGACGGAAACATCCGTGAAGAATGGAGGTGCCCCAGTCGAAATCCCCGATTTTACCCGTGGTGCATGGGATAAGCTGAAAGGGTTGTGGTTTGCTGAATAGTTACGGATTTAAAATCAATATCAGAGAAAGTCTCCCAGGTTATTTCCCGGGGAGACTTTTTTGATTCTCAATATATTGGCTGGGGGATTCTCCAAATTGTTTTTTGAAACATTCCCTGAAATACTTCGGAGAAGTGAATCCTGTTTGATAAGCAATTTCAGTGATGTTTAAATCACTTTTTAATAAAAGTTTGGCTGCTTGGTTTAAACGGATGTCACGAATGAAATCGTTTGGAGTTTTTCCGGTAAGATTTTTTAGTTTTTTGAAAAATGGACTTCGGCTCATGCCTGCATTTTTAGATAGGTCATCTACTTTTAAATCAGGATTGGATACATTTGCTTTTATGAATTCGATGATTTCCAGTAGAAAGGTTGCATCTTTATCTTCTGTCACAAATTCTTCCGGTTCTAGAGCGGACAATGTTGCATAGCGGCGAGATATAAGTTCTCGACTTTTTAATACGTTCTTGATCTTTGTTTTTAAAATTTCCGGATTGAACGGTTTGGTGATATAATCATCAGCACCGACTGTTAGGCCTTCTATCTGATCGGTTTCTGAACTCAAAGCTGTTATCATAATGAAAGGGATGTGGCAGGTTTGTATGTCTTGTTTGATTTGTACACAAAGTTGCTTTCCATCCATTTCTGGCATCAGAATGTCGGAAATAATAATATCCGGACTGTCTTTTCGCGCTATATCCAGTGCTATGGCTCCATTTTCCGCTTCTATTACGTTATACTTATTATTCAGAATACTCTTAATAAATTCCCGGAGATCATGGTTGTCTTCTGCTATCAATATGGTTGGGGAACTTGAATTGGTTTCCTGAATATCCTGTTCGTTCAGCATTTTCGTTAGATATGCCCGGTCTTTTTCTTTATTAGGTTGATTGTTCTTTTCACTTGTCGGGATAATTATTGTTTCATTTGTTGTTGCATCTTTATAAGGGATGTGAATGGTGAATATTGTACCTTTATTTACTTCGCTTTCCATATCGATACTTCCATGATGCAACTCTACCAGACTCTTCACTAATGACAGGCCGATGCCGGTACCATTAGGTATATCTCCCTCTAACTGGTAGAAACGATCGAATATAAGTTTTTGTTTATTAACGGGAATTCCTTTTCCTGTGTCTTTTACCGAAAGGCTTAATAAATTACCTTTTTCCAGTGTAACACAAACTTCTACTGTCCCATTTTCAGGAGTGTATTTTATGGCGTTTGAAATTAAATTGTATAGTATTTTTTCTATAATATTGGGATCGATAGAACAGACAAAATTCTCTTTGTCGGCATGAAAGATGAGTGTAATATTTTTCTCTCCGGCTAAAGGCTGGAAGTATGCAACACCGTGTTTAATGGAAGATATAATGTCTATATTAATCGGATTAAAGGTGAAGCAACCGGACTCTACTTTTGAAAAATCCAGAAGCCTGTTCACCAAGTCCAGTAGTTTATAAGCATTATTTTTTATCGTAGTGAGATAATTCTCCCGGAGGGAAACTCTGCCTTTAGTATTACTTATGGCTTCCAAAGGGCTGATAATAAGCGTTAATGGAGTTCTGAATTCGTGGGTGATATTGGAAAAGAACTGTGATTTTAACTGGTTTAATTTTTCGAGTTGTGCCCGTTCGAACTGTTCCCTGTTAAGCTGATTTTGTATTTTCAACCGATTAGTATAAATTCTGATTGAAATAAAAATAATGCCGCCGATTATTATTGTATAGATAAAATAAGCCCATGTTGTTCGCCACCAGGGAGGAAGTATCGTTATTTTCAGAGAGGCTCCTTTTTCGTTCCAGACGCCGTCGTTGTTGGAGGCTTTAACCCGGAACAGATAAGTGCCGGGATTTAAATTCGTATAGGTTGCCATGTGTTGTGTCCCGACATAGTGCCAGTTATTGTCGTAATTTTCTAATTTATAGGCGTATTGGTTTTTAGGTGTGTTTGTATAGTTGAGTGCAATGAAGTCTATGCTGAAAATAGACTGTTTAAACGGGATTGTTATCTCTTTGTTTGAAGGGACAGGGATACGTGATATATCCCCATTTGTTTTATTTTGGGGGGAATCATCATATAACCGGTAGTGAGTAATGATAACCCCAGGGGCATAAGGATTCATTTTTATTTGATCCGGACGGAAACAGTATATTCCGTCTACACAACCAAAGAAGAAAGTCCCGTCGGTACCTTTTTCGAAACTCATATCATTGAATTCAGTTCCGACAATTCCATCTTTTAGTCCGAAGTTTATGAATTGGTAAGAAGACAGATTCAGGCAACTGAGTCCGCGATCGGTCGATATCCAGAGTTTATTATTCGGTTCGTCATACAATAAGCCTTTGATACTTTCGCTCGGCAGTCCGTCTTCTACCTGAAATATTCGATGTTTTTGTTCTTTGTGTGAATATTTGATGAGTCCTTGCCGTGTTCCAAGCCAAAGCGTATCTTGGATTGGGCAGATCGGGATAATTGTGTTTGCCAGTGAATAGGGTTGTTCTTGGTTGGCGAGAAAATTTCTTGTAAAAGAATCCTCTTCCGGATCGTATAAATATAGTCCACAGTTTGTTGCTACCCAGAGTTGGTGGTTGTCGTCTTCGATAACCGAGGTTATCAGATCGGGATAAATGTATTTTTTTAGTTCTTTCGTATTCCCGGGGAGAGTATGTAACTTCGGATCGTAGCAGAACAGTCCGCTGTTATCTGTTCCTATCCATATTCTGCATTGAGAATCTTCATACAGATATTTAATTGAGCTTGACGGGGATAAACTTTTTTTTATTAGTTTTTTTATTGGTTCGGTTAAGTTTCTGGGACCGGATATGATTAGCGATTTTTTGTAAGTTCCCAGCCACAATAAACCCCGGCTATCTTTCAGAATGGTATTGATTGTTGTTTCGCTTAGTTGAGGGGCTATTCGGTTTATAGCAGTATTGTCAATTTCATAAGTCTTGCTATTCAGCGAATAGACTCCTTTTGTATTTAATCCGGCTAAAATTGATTTATTATCCAATGTCTCCAGAGCAAAAACACAATGGATTGTAGATGGCGTATTATACTTGGGCGAAAGTGACAAGTGTACAAACCTGTTCCGGTTCGGATCAAATTTATTTATTCCGCCGTTGATCGTTCCTATCCATATTGTTTGTGTGGTATCTATATATAATGAAGTGATTCCTTCCGAATTGAGATTTACATTTTCGTGTGTATTGTTTATATATTGAAATTCGTCAGTATCTATATTGTAGCAAGCAAGACCATCTTCTTCGGTTCCTAACAAGGCAAAAGAATCTTTATAAAAATGAATGTCCAGGATGGTCTGTCCGGATAGTTTGTTAAGATTTTTCCCGTATAGATAAATTCCGTGACTTTGTGTACCTATCCAAAAATCTCCTTTTGGGTCAGTAGCAATGGTTGTGACTGTCTCAGAATTGAATGTTGAGTCGATTGCAGTTTGATAAAAGGCTTCTTCGATAGGATCGAAGTGCATGATACCTTTATTTCTTCCTCCTATCAGTAAAGAACTTTTGTCCTGCTCAATAGCCTTGATTCCCTGAGAAGCTCTATATATTTTGACTCCTTCTGTGTTTAGGTCGAATGAAATCAGACACCCTTCTTCTGTTCCGATCCACAAAATATTATTTTTGTCTTCGAAAAGAGAGGAGATGTTGTAGTTGGAATGTGGACTATCCGTGGTTCCGAAGTTGAATTGTTCGAAACAGTTTTTTTCCGGAATGTATTTGCACAAGCCTGTATTTGTTCCGATCCAAAGATTATCTTTTGAGTCTTGATATATGTAGGATATATAGTTATTGGGAATTGATGTCGAATCATTTTGTATATGATTATATATGGTCATTTCGTAGCCATCGTATTTATTGAGTCCATTTTTAGTGCCGATCCAAATGAGTCTGTCCTTATCCTGTTTAATATCTGTAATATAGTTTTGGGATAATCCATCGGCTATTGTTATGTGTTCAAACCAGAAATCTGGAAAGTTTTTCCCGCTTACCTGAAAAACAAAGAAAAGGATTGATAATATTATCAAATTTCTAATTCGCATCATCTTTATAATTTTTGAGCCTTAGTACTAGGAGAACTATGTTATTAAAATTCATTTTTCAGACTAGTCAATAGGTTTATTTCTATGGATAGTCGGCCAAGAAAAGGCTTGTTTTTCTTTATAACAGGTCCAGATTTAACTTAAAGCTGATTTGTGTATATATGTTATGTAATATATACAATCTATAACATATTTATTTCTCTTCTTTTAGGTAGAACTATGGGATATTATTAGAAAAATGAATAAAAATACGTTATATTTGCCCATATTAACATAGTTCTCCTAGAACTATAGTATTATTATTATTTTTATTTAATATGCTGTTAATTAGACGTTTGCGTTTGTGTTGATATAATCTTATCCCTATAAAAACCAATTTTTTTCCCTTCAAGTACAATATTATCTTCTGTTAAATCTGATTTGCTCCTATTGAATTTTGTGGTAACTGTAATTTCGCCCTCAGTAATGTTAATCTAAATTAAAGAAAGGAGGGCTATTAGGAGAAAGTAAAAATTATCACAGTTCAAACAGGGTTATAAGAACAGTTGTTAATCATCAGATAAATTATGACCCTTTGCTACAAACAGAAAATGAATTTAATCAACTATTAATAATAACATTATGAAGAACACAGGTTTTTATCTGTTATCTAATCAAAAAGTTTTAAAGCGTTCGCTTTTATTTGTTTCGCTGAGCAGTGCTTTGATGGGAGGAGGACCCAGTTTATGGGCTGCCGGTTCACCTGAAAACGACAATCTGGTCGTAGAAAAGTATGCCGCTAAACAGCCGGGGGTAGATCTTCTCGCTGATGATAGGGAATGGACTATCCAGGGACAGGTTGTAGAAAATGTAGAACCACCAGTACCATTGGCAGGTGTGAATGTTGTGATCAAAGGAACAACCATAGGTACGGTGACCGACATTAATGGATATTTCAGTATTAAAGCCAAACGAGGTGACATATTGGTATTCAAATACATCGGTTTTAAAGATTATGAACATGTCGTTTCACGTGCTATCAGTAACTTGACAGTTTCTTTGAGTTCCGACTCGGAAGAAATTGATGAAATCATCGTAACCGGTTTCTCGTCGGAAAAGAGAATGAACTCTGTTTCCGCTGTGTCTACACTAGACGTTACGAAGAACATGGCGACGAAACCTATCACTTCTTTATCACAATCTTTGCAGGGAGGTATTACCGGTTTGAACGTATCGCAAAGTTCCGGTCTACCGGGTGCCGATGCAGCTGTTATCAAGATTCGTGGTATATCTTCTTTGTTGACCAACAACGATCCGTTGGTGTTGGTGGATGGTATCCCGATGGATATGAACCAGTTGGATCCAAATACAATTGAGAGTGTGACCGTATTGAAGGATGCTGCCGCTTCTGCTATTTATGGTGCACGTGCAGCCAATGGTGTAATCGTGGTAAAAACTAAACGTGGTATGCCGGGTAAGGTGAATATTTCTTACAATGGTTATGTTGGTGTTCAGCAGGCTACTTATCTGCCGGAAATGGTGGATGCCGCTACTTTCATGGAAATGTCAAACATTGCCAATCAAAATATTGGTGGTGACCCAACTTATTCACAGGAAGCGATCGATGCCACTCGTCAGGGTCTTGACCCGATCAAATACCCGAATACAGACTGGATGGATTATATCTTTAAAAATGGTTTGATCCATAGCCACTCTGTCGGTATTTCCGGTGGTAGCAACTTGGCTCGTTTTGCGCTGACCGTAAACTATTTGAACAACGAAGGTTTGGTGGAAAAGTCTAAGTTCGACCGTTTGAACATCCGTGCCAACACGACTGTCAACTTATTGGATAATCTTTCTGTTGATATGGACTTTAACTCGTATCGTACCAACAAGTATGAACCGATGTATAGGGATGAGGCTTATACCTCAGAAATTATACGATATTCTTACATGACTCCGCCGACAATCATGGGGAGATATCCGATGAAAGAAGGTAGTGATATCGTTTATTACGGTAACCGTCCGGAACAACGTAACCCAGCCGCCATGTTAGATCGTGGTGGTGAATATAAAGCTTTGGAAGACAATATCAGTATCAACTTGGCTCCCCGTTGGGAAGTGATCCCGAAATTGATTTTGCGTGGACAGTATTCATACCGTATCAGTAGTACGGCTAACAATCGTAAGAGACGTTCTTACAACTTCTTCGATTATGAAACAGACGGTTTCTTGCAAACTTGGGGTGCTATCAATGAAGCTGGACAAGGACGTACTAGCTATTATTATATTGGTGGAACTGCTGAATATACGTTTGAAAAGGATAAACACCGTTTGTTCGCGATCGGTGGTTACAACCAGGAGTTGACCAATAGCGGTAACTGGGATCAATGGTCCATGATTTCTATATTTGCGAAGGCCAACTATACATTCAACGACCGTTATCTGGTGGAAGGTACTGTTCGTCGTGATGGTTCTTCTCGCTTTGGTAAAGGGCACAAGTTTGGTGTATTCCCCTCTATCGGTTTGGGATGGAACTTGCATGAAGAGAATTTCGTGAAAAACAACCTGAAGTTTGTCAACAACTTTAAGATCAGAGGATCTTTTGGTACTTTGGGTAATGAGAACATTGATAAGTTATATAAATATCAGAATTTGATTGATGCGGGTAACGGTAATGAGACGATATTCGGTAACCCGAACCTGACTTGGGAAACGGTTCAGATGTTCAATGTTGGTGCGGACATCCGTTTGTTCAAAGATTTGGATATCACGATCGATTATTATAACAAATTGACCAAGGATTTGATTCTTGAACCGCCTGTTTCTTTCATCGGAGGTACTCAAAAAGTTTTCTTGAACTCCGGTCAGTTGAGAAATAAAGGTTGGGAAATTGACTTGAATTACGGTAAGCAATTGACTAAAGATTTCGGTTTTAACATCCATGGCGGTTTAAGTCACAACGAGAATGAAATCGAAGAATTGTTCGGTGGACCGTATTATAATGATGATAAAATTACTATTCATCAAAAAGGATATGCTTTGAAGAGTTATCTGGTTTATCCAACTGCCGGTTTGTTGCAAGAAAGCGATTTTACGAAAGATGCAGGTGGTAAGTGGATTCCTAAAGAAGGTGTTGTTATTTGGGACGGTCAGCAACCTGGTGATATCCATTACATAGACCAAAATAAGGATGGAAAGATTACAGCTGACGACCGTGTGATTCGTGGAGACGAACAGCCTTCGTTGAACTATTTTGCCAATATATCATTGGATTGGAAGAAGTGGAATCTGGAAGTTTTATTCCAGGGTGTGACAGGTGTGGATGCTTATTATTCACAACCTTATTCGGTTGGTTTGGATATCACGGGAGATGGTTTGGTACCCTTGAAGGAACAAACCGATTATTGGACACCGACCAATACGGATGCACGTTATCCGCGTTTGGCTCCGAATGCTACGTATGGGAACAATGCATACCAGTCTGATTTCTGGTTCTTCGATGCCGGTTATTGCCGTGTGAAATATATCCAGTTAGGGTATACGTTCGACCAACTGGGATTAAAGAAGCTAGGTGTTTCCAGTATCCGTTTGTATGTGAATGCTCAGAATCCGTTTACTTTTGCGAAGGATGACTTGGTGGATCCGGAAAGTAGAGGCCAGTTGGCTTCTTATCCGTTGGTGAAGACCTACTCGTTTGGTGTTAATTTGAATTTCTAAACTAGATTGTATCATGGAATTAAAAAATATTTTCAGTAAAAAGGTTTTGACCTTGCTTTCTGCATCCATCTTGTTTTGCGGATGCGAAGATTTCTTGACACGCGACCATCCGACTGCAATTACCGATGACGATTTTTGGGGTACGGTTAATGAGTGTAATGCAGCATTTGGACAATGTAAATATTGGCCACGAGGTACCTATCATTACGATGCTCCCTATTTTTCGCTGGTTCACTTGGAAGGGGCTACCGACAATATGTATTGGTCGGGTAACTTCAAGGGTGAAATTGCCAACTTGGGAAATGGGTCGGCTACTACCACTACGGGTGGGTATATGAATGATTTGTGGACGCAATACTATTTGCGTATACGTCGTTGCAACCGTTTCTTGGAACATGTGGATGCTGCCTATTTTGTAGACGAAAAAGAGCGGGAGAGAATGATTGCCGATGTGCGTGTTTGGCGTGCCTGGTATCATATCCAGTTGTTGATGTATTATGGAATGAACGATGGTATTCCAATTCAGGATAAAGTGTTGAATGGCGATGAAATTTATAAAAGCCGCAATACGATTGATGAATGTTTAGACTTTATCAATAGCGAATTGGATGCGGTGATTGCTATCCAGGATCCTGAGGGGAAAGTTTTCCCGTTTGTGTGGGATAGAGACCGTCGCGATCGTATGTGTAAAGCATATGCATTGGTATTGAAAATGGATGTGAATTTACAGTTCAAACGCTATGATGTAGCCAAGGCCGCTGCTAAGGCGATTATTGATAATTCGGATAATAATTTTTCTTTGTATTACAGCGAAGAAACGGATGATGATCCGGGTAAGCACTATCGCGATATGTTCCGTTATAAAGGTCAGGATAATAAAGAACGTATCATGTATATAGGTAGTGGTTGTTCGGAAGCTTGGTTCCGTAATGCTCCGCAGAGCCTGAGCGGACAAGGGGCTGCCAGTGTTTTGAGATCGTTGGTGGATGAATATGAAACCGCAGATGGTGTCGCTTTGAAAAACCTGCCTGCTGCAGAACGGGAAAAATTGGAAAAGAACCCATTAGAGGTAGCACGCGACCCGCGTCTGTATGCAACAGTAGTGATGCCGGGTGATAATACCTCTTTCCTAAATTATGTATATGAGCCATTCAAAGACGGTGGTGCCGACCAGGTAGGTAAAGTGGGGGCTTCTCGTACCGGTTACTGGGCTAAGAAATTCTTGGACGAACAAGACAGAGCCAGCGGTAGCGGTAGCTTGTATTTCCCGCTGTATCGTTATGCTGAAGTATTGTTGAGCTATGTAGAGTGTTTGGTAGAAACAGGCGATTGGCAGAATCCGGATGTTGAAAAATACATCAACATGATTCGTAACCGCGCTGGTATGCCGAATATGAACAAAGCGGTTTATAATACTCAGGAAAAGGTACGTGAACTGTATCGTCGCGAACGTCGTGTTGAGCTTGCTTTCGAAGGTAAACGTTACTTCGATATCCGTCGTTGGGGCATTGGTAATGAAACCATGAATGGAGCAGCTTTGGGTGCTTGGAATCCGACAACCAATACGTATGTTCAGGTTGAAAATCGTGCTTGCACATTTCCGAAATACAATGCATGGCCTATCCCTCAAGCAGAGGAAACGGCTAATCCGAATATTGATCAGCCGACAGGTTGGTAAATAAACTCAAAACAGTGTATCAAAATTCCGTTTATGGGGTTTTGATACACTTCTATTAAATCTAATAATTTCAACTTAAAAACTCACGAACATGAAAAATATAAAATTTATACTTCCTTTTTTATCCTATTGCCTATTTTTTATGGCGCAGGCAGTTAATGCACAATATTATGGTTATGAAGACGATTTGCAAATTATTGTATATTGTAAAGGCATTTCAGATCCTTCCCACATTAGTACATTGGATTTTTGTGATATAGAATTGATAAATA
Source organism: Parabacteroides caecihominis (assembly GCF_023656785.1). Lineage (NCBI taxonomy): Bacteria > Pseudomonadati > Bacteroidota > Bacteroidia > Bacteroidales > Tannerellaceae > Parabacteroides > Parabacteroides caecihominis. The sequence goes on along the minus strand of NZ_JAMOKS010000019.1, from coordinate 84,040 downwards.
AAAACGGTCCCTCATATTATTGCCCTGTAGTTTCAATGGGGGAATGGTCAGGTGATTTTCATGTTATGCAAGAAGTTCCTTTTGTTAAAAATAAATTCAAAGGTCACTTTTTAAAGGCTGGAACATGCAAGATTAGTGTCGGGGGTATTTCAAAAACTGTTGAAATATCCGATCCCTATTTGACAAATACTAGTACACTTTTGTTTTATGGGCAGGAGGAAACAGTTGAAGTATTAAATCTTCCAAAGGAAGACGTATCAATAACTTGGCTTGTGTCTGATGGATTGAAGATCGTGTCAGGGCAAGGAACTTCCAAAGTGGTATATACAACCAAAGAAAATACCTCTTCTTATGAATATATTCAAGCCAATGTTCAATCGCAGGTATGGATTCTTGCTTTAAGAAATAATGTAAGCATATCAAATATACCTCAGACTAACGAATTCCAACTCTCCCGAACCTCATCCAATAGCTTTATGCTGAATGTTGATCAAGAAACAACACTTTCCGCTCCGGTAAAGTATGAGTTGTACGACCAGGCAAGAGGCTCTTTAATGCGAAAAGGTATGGTTGAATCTAAAGCCGGAGTTTTAAACTTTGAAAATCTTTCCAAAGGAATATATGTGTTGAAGTTATATTTGGATGAGAAAAATATTCAAACTCGAAAGATCCTTATAAATTAGTTACATTAAAGAAATAATCAGACACAGCTCCGTCGCTGTGTCTTAAATTTATAATATCATGAGTGCATTCACAAAATTTTGGAAAGTATGGTTGAATTTAAACCTGCTTACCAAAGACGTAGAGAACGATTACACAGCAGAAGTATCTACTGTAGGGAAAACATCACGCAACGAAGACATCGCGAAACAGATTATCGAGGAAGGTTCTGAGATAAAGTATGATACTTTATTGTCTGTCTTCAACCAGCACGACCGCATTATCCGCGAATTGTTACAAAACGGCACCAGCGTGTTGACCGGGGTTGCCCTCTATTCACCGAGTGTGGGGGGAGTATGGAATAGTTCTACTGAGAAGTATAATCCTGAGAAACATAAGGTTTCAGTCAGTATAAGTCCTTCTGCCGAGCTGCGGAAAGCTCTTTCGGTAGTTGGCTTGGAAGTGCTGGGCGTGAAAGACAGTACCGCGCGTATCGGTTTGGTGACTGATACGGCTACCGGTTTGACCGACGGTTCGATGACACCGGGCGACGATATCTTGATCTCCGGCGAAAAGATCCGGGTTGCTGGAGAAGTTGAAGGTGTCGGTGTATTCTTTATCGATTCGAAAGGCGTGGAGACGGCTGTGACCCGTCGCTTGACACAGAATGATCCGAAGACGGTGATTGCCCGTGTGCCGGCAGAATTGGCCGAAGGCACGTATACGCTCCGTATTGTCACGCAGTATTCCAATAGCAATACCTTATTGAAGTCTCCGCGTGTGATTGAATACGAGCATGCTTTGCGCATTGGCAACGCTGGAGGTAGCGACCGTCCGGAAATCGAATAATTTGTTCGATCGACAGACGTACACCTGTTCGACTGACAGAGGCGCTTCTGTTTGATCGACAGGCGTACGTCTGTTCGGTTGACGGTAACGTGGAGTGTGACTTGTAGTTTAACGAATTTAGTTGACTATGTGATTTCTTATAATAATTGAATGCCATGAATACATTTATAATTAGTCTGCGTGTGTTTTTCTTGTTTTTATTGTTGGGATTGGGGGCTTGTCAACAGAAAAATAAAGATTTGGATACGAATGTATCGATAGAAGAGATCCATGTAAACGATTTTGATGAGCATGCAATCGCTTATAAAGATTTTGTGCATGCTCATCATTTTGTACCGTTAGAGACAACTGACAGTTGTCTGGTCGGTAATGTGGTAGGAGTAGAAGTGACAGAAGAAAGAATATTTATACTGGATGATAAAGATAAATTGTGGGTATTTGACACAGACGGAAAATATGTAGGAAGAATAGGAACACAAGGACCAGGACCGGAAGAATATTCACATGCGAACAAGTTTTATGTGAATGAGTCGAAAGGGCATATTGGTATATTGGATTTGACTAGTAACAGAGTGTTCCGGTATACATTGGATAATAAGTTTATAGACCAGATCCGTTTTGAGTTCGATTTGGTTTGTACGGGAGTCGTTACGGTGAATAATGGCGAGACTGTCCTGTTATTATCTTCTAATTCAAAACAAGAAAAATACAATTATGCCGCTTATGACGAGTCGGATTTTTCTTTAATCTCTTATCAGATTCCGTTCCGGATATTAGGCGAGGACGGGTGCAGCAATTCCATGTTGTTGGCACATAATGCGGGAGCAAGTTCTCTTGCGTTGGCCATGAATTCTGACACGATATATCAATGGAAAGAAAACCGTTTGCAACCGGCTTTCCTTGTTGAAGGGGGCCTAAAACATATTACGGCAGAGGCATTGATGGAGAAAACGCCACACGATTGTGCGACAGCTGTCGGGATTCGTTTGGCACGTGAGGATGGATATTCTATGGGGGTACAAGAATTATATGCAACCGACCGTTATTGGTGTTTGGAATATCCAAGTAAAGATATGACCTTGTTTGTAGATTGGGAACAAGGTGAAAAACGCATGCTACGGCCGGAGAAAGCTACTATTTTATCTACGTTCTCTTTTGGAGCTACCTCAACGACTAATACATCTTTGATCCGTTGTCTTTCAGTGGAAGTTATGGAATTTATCAAAGAGGATTTAAAAGACAATAACCATCCAGAGTTCCATGAATTATATGGTCGGTTGACAGAGGATAGTAATCCGGTGATAGGGGTGTTGGATTATGGGAAACTTTTTAAGTGAACGAGAATTATAAAAATGGAAGGAATACAGGGATGAAGTTTTTTCAACATATAGAGCATTTCAGTAGTTCGTCATGAGAAAAAGTCTTGTATTAGGTTTGGTGCTCTGCATACTGGGGGGGTGCAGCCATAAAAAAGAAAAGGCCGACCTGCCTGTTATAGCTCTCGATTGCAACCAGCTTTCCAGTATTCATGACTGGGGCGTATTGGATCGATTGGAGATTGTCCGGCTGGATAGTGAGGAGGCTCTTTTCGGGGATATAGACAGGATTGTCAGATATAAAGACCGGATTTATTTGATGGATGCGAATAAGACACGCACTGTCTATATTTATGATCTTTCCGGAAAGTATATAAATAAGATTTCAAAGTATGGGCAAGGACCGGATGAGTATTTGCAATTGGCTGATTTATATATCGATCCGACAGATGCCAGTTTGAATGTGGTTACACGGATCGACCGGAAAATCATGAAGTTTGATTTGGATGGCAAACAGCTTCGGAAAGTGATCGGTACCCCTAAGGCTTTTACCCGGCTTACAAAGTTCAAGGATCGTTATGTCGGGTATATGGGAAATTATATCCAGGATTGTGAAAATCCGTATAACGTGTGGGTTCTGTCTGAAAAGATGGAGACGAAGCAGAAGGCTTTCACGATTCCCGCCTCATGGAATAGTTTCGACTTGGGTAGCCGGTATCCGTTTTCTTCCTTTCAATCGGATTTTTATTATACAAAAACATTGGATTATACGGTTTATCAAATGGATGAAGCGGATGGCAGTTTCTTCCCTAAATATCGGTTTGATTTGGGCGACAGGAGTTGGCCCGAAGATGCCAAAGAAGCTCAACCATACGAAGAACTGCGGAGGAGTAATCCGGTTTGTAAATATGTGGTTGGTTTCAGAGGGTTTCAGGAAACGGAACATTACTTGTTGGCTCCTTTCATCCTTGACGGGCAACAGGTCATGGGCGTTTACGACAAAAAGGAGGGTAAAAGCCGTGTCGTTTCTTTGGATATGTATACGGATGAGTATTTGATCAGTTTCGGTGAGGTGATCGGGATGGACGCTACGGCTATATATTCGTTGGTACTCGCCTGGTATTTGAAAGATCTTTGGATGGGGCGGAATGAATATGATGATTTTGAGGCGAAGTACCCGGAACAGGTCAAGCGGTTACAGGAAAAGTTTGATTCGATAGATGAGGAGGGTAATCCGTTTTTGTTAATTCATTATTTAAAATAAAAACATATTCAGTAATCAAATAGAAAGTGTATGAAGAAACATTGGATGTTACTGGCAGCATTGTTCATGCTGTCTTGTTCGGACGATAACGATCCGATAAAAGAGGAACCGGGAACGGACGAACCGGATGAACCGGGAATAGAAGTGGTTGAACCGGAACCATATCGTGCAAACCGTATGTTGATCAAACATGGGTTGCAGTTGCAGTGTTGGGTGGCTACCGATAATTATGAATTGGGTGGAAAAGCCGGGCAGCCAGCCTATAACCTGTCGATTCCGGATTGGAAGCTGACGGGGTTTACTGGGCCTACTTTTTACGGACCGCCCTTGATTAATACCTCTTATTTCAAGGAATTTCCCGATAGCCAGTGGGCAATAGCCAAAGCACCCCATGCCGATCAGTTGAAGAAAGAACCGACGGATTATGAAGAGAAGAACGGGTTCCTTTCGGAAGATCAGTTGAAGTACCTGGACAAGCTTACTACGATCTGTTTCGGTGACGAAGAAAACTACTCGTTTGACGTGGCGAAGATACTGAAAAAGTGGTATGACGTGGCGCGCTGTTTGTATCCGGACGCCTTGTTGCATAACAATCAATTCGCCGGGCAGTGGAGCCGGACAGACATGCTTACTTACATCAAACTTGCCAAGCCGGATTTGTTGACCTACGATTGGTATTATTTCCATACATGGGATAAGGATAATTATATAGGAGCCAAAGACATGGCCGGGCATCTGGCCGAATACCGCGATCTGGCGTTAGGCGGATGGGAAGGCAACAAGAAAGATTATATGGCGTTTGGACAATATTCGCTGGGATTTGTAAACGAAGGCACCTACAAACTGACTGAATCGCAATTGCGCCTGTATTATTATATGACCTGGACGTTCGGCGGGAAGTGGCTGAACTGGTTCCGTTTCTTACAAGGGGATGGTTATGGAGGACAAACGGCACCGACCGACTGGTCGCTATTGCTGGAACAGGGGATGCCCGGGCATCCGACCAAACACATGGATTGGGTGAACCGTTGCAATCGCGAGAGCCTGTATATTGGCGATTATTTGGTGCGTTTGAAAACAACCGATGTCTGTTATGTGCCGGGTACCACCAAATATACGGAAGGCAAACCGGGGATGATTTCCGTTCTTAATCCGGAGGCTTCGTTCTTGAAAAAGGCTGAGGGCAGGATCGTATCGGAGCTGGAGGAAGGTGCCGATTTGTATGTAGGTTTCTTTGATGTCATACCGAAGGAAGAGCAGGGTGACCCGGGCTTCTTCAAGGAAGGCGAAAAGACGTTTTTCATGGTCACCAACGGGTATGCTTCGAAGTTGGAGGAAGAGGCTGCTCCTTTGACACAGCGTGTCCGGTTGGGTATAGACTTAGCTGAAGCCGGTGCCACAAACTGTTATTGGATTAATCCGGAGACAGGAAAAAAAGAATCACTGGAGGCTATAGGCAAAGAAGATGATACGACCTATTTTCAAGTGGATTTGCAGGGAGGAAGCGGAGCTTTATTTATGGTAGAATAAGCAGATTAATAAAAGAAAGGGAAGATGAAAAAAGATTGTTTATTATTGGTTTTGATCGCATTATTTAATTTAACAGGTTGTGAGCAGCCGAAAGCGCCGGAGGCATACGGACCAGTTCCGACGGAAGCCCAACTTAAATGGCAGGAACTGGAGCGTTATGCTTTTATTCATTTCAGTATGAATACGTTTACCGATATGGAATGGGGATATGGTGATAAAGATCCCCAATTATTTAATCCGTCGGAACTGGATTGCAGGCAGTGGTGTCGGTTATTTAAGGACGCTGGAATGAAGGGGGTTATTCTGACGGCAAAACATCATGATGGTTTTTGTTTGTGGCCTTCGGCTTATACGGATTATGGTGTGAAACAATCTCCGTGGAGGAATGGTAATGGGGATTTAGTGCGTGAACTGGCTGACGCCTGTAAAGAATATGGATTGAAGTTGGGTATTTACCTTTCTCCTTGGGATAGAAATCATAAAGAATATGGAACGGAAGCTTATATCACCTATTTCAGAAATCAACTGAATGAGCTGTTGACGAATTACGGAGATATTTTTGAAGTTTGGTTTGATGGTGCAAATGGCGGTTCCGGTTATTATGGCGGGGCGGATGAAACACGTAGCGTAGATCGTAAGACCTATTATGACTGGCCCGGTACCAATCAATTGGTAAAAAAATTACAGCCGGATGCTGTAATTTTTAGTGATGCAGGTCCTGATGTCCGTTGGTGTGGAAACGAGGCCGGATGGGTAGGCGAGACAAATTGGAGTACGCTTCGAAGAGAAGAAGTCTGGCCGGGATGGCCTCATTATCAGCAATTGCAGAATGGACATGAAGATGGTTCGTACTGGGTACCGGCAGAAGTGAATGTCTCTATTCGTCCGGGGTGGTTCTATCATGAAGATCAGGATGAACAGGTGAAGACTGTCGATCAGTTACTTGATGTGTATTATCATTCGGTCGGTCGTAATGCTACTTGGAATTTGAATATTCCGATCGACAAACGTGGGTTGGTTCACCCGACCGATTCTGCCGTCCTAATGGAAGTTGCAAAGATCTTACAGAATAACTTCAAAGAAAACTTAGCACTACAAGCAGAGGTCAGGGCTTCGAATGTGAGGGGGAAAGATTTTGCTGCTGCTCATTTAATCGATGGAAACAAAGATTCTTATTGGGCAACGGATGACGAGGTGACTTCTGCTTCTGTGGAGTTTGATTTTAAAGTTCCTACCGCGATCAATCAATTCCTGGTGCAGGAATATATTCGCTTGGGACAGCGTGTAAAAGCGTTTACTTTGGAAGCCTTTGTCGGTGATGAATGGCAGGTTGTGGCGACAGGCTCGACAATCGGATATAAGCGAATCTTGCGTTTCCCAACAGTGGAAACACAAAAACTTCGTTTCACGATTAATGATGCAAAGGCTTGCCCCTTATTATCGAACGTCGAAATTTATCGGGGAGAAGAAAAGAATATAAAAACTTCGGAGGAACAGGCTACTCTTCATTCGGGACAGGAAAAATCAGAATGGAAGGTCTTGTCGAAAGGGATTACTCCAAGCGATTATTTATTGGATGGAAATTACCAGACGGTTTATCGCCAGGCTGAACGTTCGATTGTTGTCGATTTGACGAATAAGTTGGGGGTAAAAGGTTTTCAATATTTGCCCAATACCGAAATAGGCTCGGATGGGTTGATATTCGAATATAAGTTTGAAGTATCGGAGGATGGAAAAGAGTGGCAGGCTGTGAAAGAAGGCGAGTTCTCGAATATTCAAAACAACCCTGTTTTGCAGACAGTTTCTTTTGAATCGGTGCAAGCGCGTTATGTAAAACTTTCGGCGAGAAGTGTTGTAAATGACGCTCCTACGATTGAATGTGCAGAATTAGATGTGGTAATTGAATAACTATTCTTATCTTCGGGCACTAATTGTAAATATGTTTGAAATAGAATGAAGAAGTCATTACATGCATTTTTAATGACGGGAATAGTCTGTATAAGTATTTCTTGTTCCCGTCAGTCTGTAAGTGAGCGTGATACGCTTGCCTTGATTCCTGTTCCGCAGGAAATGAAAGTAAACTCTGATTCTTTTACGCTTACCCGTAATGCTGCGATTACGCTCGATCAGTCGAATCAGGCATTGGTGGGAATTGCCGAATATTTGAATGAGAAAATTTCACCTGCTACAGGATTTGAACTTTCGGTAGAAAAGCATGGGAAAATAGAATTCAAGCTGGTGGAGGATGCGTCTTTAGGGGATGAAGGTTATCAGCTGAAAGTGAAACATTCGGATATCCTTATTACAGCCAATAAGCCTGCGGGTATCTTTTATGGTGTACAAACACTGTTACAGATGTTTCCGGCGGAGATTAAAAGCAAGACTGTGCAGCCTAAAGATAAGAAATGGACTATTCCTTGTGCTGAAATCACTGACAAACCCCAGTTCCCCTGGCGCGGGTTGATGCTCGATGTTAGCCGCCACTGGTTTACCAAGGAAGAAGTTTTGAAGTATATTGATGAACTGGCCGAATACAAGATGAATGTCTTCCACTGGCACCTGACGGACGACCAGGGATGGCGCCTGGAAATAAAGTCCTTGCCGAAACTGACGGAAGTTGGTGCCTGGCGTGCTCCCCGTGTGGGCCAATGGTGGCAGCGTGAACGTCAGCAACCGGGAGAGGAAACTACTTATGGCGGTTTCTACACCCAGGAAGATGTGAAAGAAGTGCTGGCCTATGCAGCAAAACGTTATGTACGTGTTATTCCTGAAATAGACGTGCCCGGACATAGCGTCGCAGCGTTGGTCGCTTATCCGGAACTGTCCTGTATGAAAGCTCCGGATGCCGTGAATGTCGGAAATAAGTTCTACGGAGAAGATGAAAATACCCTTTGTATCGGAAAGGATTATACATTCGAGTTCATGGATAAGGTACTGACGGAAGTTGCCGCCCTTTTCCCGGATGAATATGTACATATCGGAGGTGACGAATGTTTTAAAGGCTTCTGGCATAAATGTCCTCGTTGCCAGGCCCGCATGAAGGCAGAGAACCTGAAGAATGAAGAAGAACTGCAAAGTTATTTCATCCACCGGATGGGCGATTTGCTGAAGTCGAAAGGAAAGAAACTGGTCGGCTGGGATGAAATCCTGGAAGGCGGTCTGGCTCCCGATGCGAACGTAATGAGCTGGCGTGGTATGGAAGGCGGTATCAAAGCGGCTAAAGCCGGCCATCATGTGATTATGACTCCGACGGAACATTGTTACCTGGATTTATGGCAAGGGGAACCTTCTGTTGAACCGGATACCTATTCTATGTGCCGTCTGAAAGATTCATACAGTTTCAATCCCGTACCGGAAGGCGTTCCGGCCGAAATGGTGCTGGGCGGACAAGGAAACCTGTGGGCTGAATCGCTTCCTACTTTCCGTCATGTCGAATACATGACCTGGCCGCGCGGATGGGCCTTGTCGGAAGTATTATGGAGCGGGCCGGCTAAAACGGATTGGGAGAAATTCTGGCCGCGTGTCGAAAAACATTTTGTCCGTGCCGATCAGGCAGATATAAACTATGCCCGCAGTATGTACAATGCAATTGTGAGCCCGTACTTGCAGGATGGCGTTTTGCAGGTGGAACTGGGCAGTGAGATTGCCGGTACGGATATCTACTATACATTCGATAATACAGATCCGGATAGCCATACTCCGAAATATACCGAGCCGTTGAGCATACCGAAAAATGCAACCTGGTTGCGTATCGTGACCTATCGCGACGGTAAACCGGTCGGCAAGGTAATCACCCTGACAACAAAGGAACTGGCAAAGCGTGCCGAGTCCGACAAAAGAACCGGTCACGGGAATCTGACTGTTGAGTAACAGTCTTTTAACGAGTTATTTGTAACATATTTGTAACAACTTGGTTTTATCTTTGTAATAAGGTTGAAATATGTGTGAAACAGAAAAGCTGTTTCTTTGCTGCCGGAAACAGTGATGTAACATATTTTTCACCGCAACCAACAAAGTTAGGAATGAAGATAACAAAATTAATGGCGCTTGTCCTGTTGGCGCTGCTTCCCTTTCTCGCGGAAGCTCAGAACACGGAACAAATAGATGCCCGCATCGATTCGCTTGCGGAAGAGACAGCAACGCTGGATAAAATAGTGCAGAAACTAAGTAAATTTAAAGTTTCTGCCTATATCCAGGGTCAATTTCAGTACGGACAGGAGGATGCAACCCTGAAAGTCGGCGATAAGAACGAACATGAGGATAAAGGTTTTAACCGTATCGGTATCCGCCGCGGACGACTGAAGTTTGAATATAACGACGGCATCGGAACCGGAGCGGTACAGATTGAGGCCAACGACAAAGGCGTCAGCTTCCGTGACCTTTATATCGGTATCAAAGACCCCTGGACGAAACGCAGCCAGTTGATGGCCGGTGTCTTCAACCGTCCTTTCGGACATGAGATAGGTTACTCTACCAGTGGCCTGGAATCGCCTGAACGTGCAACGATTATCCAGTATTTTTTCCCGGACGAACGTGACCTGGGTGCTATGCTGACGTTGCGGACCAAAAAAGAAAGTCCTCTCGCTTTCCTCCGTCTGGATGCCGGTCTGTTTGCCGGAAACAGTATCAACCGCGAAACCGATAACCGCAAAGACTTTATCGGCCGTCTGGGTGCTGACAAGGAAATCGGCAACTGGGGTAAATGGGGAGCAGGTATTTCTTATTACAATGGCGGCGTCTACAACCCGACTACAACTGCCTATGAGATGGATGGCAAGCGTTTTATCGAAGTTGATAAAGGTGAAACCGGAACGTATATGAAACGTGAATATATCGGTATGGATGCCCAGTTCAGTTTCTTGAGTTCATGGGGAACAACCTCTTTACGTGCCGAAGGTCTTTTAGGCACACAGCCGGGAATTGCCTCCAGCAGCAAAAGTCCGAATACCGGAACACGTCCGGAGAATCTTCCCGAAAATGCCTTGTTTAAACGTCCTTTTATCGGTTATTTCTTCTACCTGGTACAGGACATCGGGACTTCCCCATTCTCTGCCGTACTTAAATATGATGTATACGACCCGAATACGAAACTGAAAGGAAACGAGATAGGTGCGGATAACTCATTTACTTCTAAAACAGATTTGGCCCAAAGCACATTCGGTATCGGCGGTTTATACCGTTTCAACAAACATATCCGTGTCCAGGCTTACTACGAATTCAACTTCAATGAAAAGAGCGACTTCGTAAAAGGATATGAGAAAGACCGTAAGGATAATGTGCTGACGGTTCGTTTACAATACAAATTCTGACAATAAACAGCCGACAGGCATTTTTTGAAAAGAGTGCATGCTTTTCCCGAAGAGCATGCACCCTTTTTTTGTATAGCATGTATCCTTTTTATTCATAGAAATGTAATATCTGTTTCATGTAGTTGAAATACTTGTGTTGTTCCTTTGCATCAGGAAATTAATTCAAATAAGAGTAATGAAAAAGACAATTCTTTTGGCAGCTATGGCAGCCTGTTTGTTTGCAACGAATGTATTTGCACAGAAAATTAAAGGAAGTGATACCTGTTTGCCGGTCAGCCAGACAGAAGCTGAAAACTTTATGAATAAGAATAAAGGAACCAAAGTGACTGTGACAGGCGGTGGTTCCGGTGTCGGCATCTCCGCCCTGATGGAAGGAACAACCGATATCGCCATGTCTTCCCGTAAAATGAAATTCGACGAGAAAGTCCGTTTGCAGGAAGCAAAGAAGAATGCAAAGGAAGTGGTTATTGCCTACGACGCTCTGGCTGTGGTGATTCACCCTTCCAATAAGGTGGATAACCTGACCCGCGAACAACTGGAAGGTATCTTCACCGGAAAAATCAAGAACTGGAAGGAAGTAGGCGGAGCCGATATGAAGATTGTAGCCTATTCGCGCGAGACTTCATCCGGTACATACGAGTTCTTCAAGGAAAGCGTATTGAAAAATAAGAACTATATGAACGGTATCCTGAGTATGCCTGCAACCGGAGCCATTATCCAGTCGGTCAGCCAGACAAAAGGCGCTATCGGTTACGTCGGCCTGGCCTATGTAAACAAAGATGTCAAGGCGCTGCATGTGTCTTATGATGCCGGCAAAAGTTTCGTTGAACCTTCATTTGCCAATGCGAAAAATAAGACTTATCCGATTGTCCGTCCTTTGTTCTATTACTATGAAGCAAAGAGTGAAGGTAGGGTAAAACCTTTCATCGACTATGTACTCTCTGCCGAAGGCCAGGAGACTGTTAAAAAAGTAGGATATATCCCCGTAAAATAAGATAATAACTCCCGTTTTTTCCCATGGACCGATAATGTTGCACAAAAGTATTACACCTGTGCAATATTGTTGGTCCTTTTTGCACATCATTTGGTTTATTGTGCTACCTTTGCCTCGCATTTATAAACTATATAAACATTTCATGAAGACATTAACAATCGGAGATTTGAAACCTCGCTTCCCAATCATCCAAGGTGGGATGGGCGTAGGCATTTCTCTATCCGGCTTAGCCTCAGCCGTAGCAAATGAAGGTGGGATTGGCGTTATCTCCGCCGCCGGTCTCGGACTTTTATATAAAAAGCTATCACCCAATTACACAGAAGCAGGCAATCTGGGCCTGGCCGAAGAAATCCGTAAAGCCCGTGAAAAGGCAAAAGGTATCATCGGTGTAAACGTAATGGTGGCTCTTTCCGATTTCGCAGAACTGGTGAAGACGAGTATCGCCGAGAAGGTAGATATCATCTTCAGCGGTGCCGGACTGCCGCTCGACCTGCCGTCGTTCCTCAAGAAAGACAGCGTGACGAAGCTGGTGCCCATCGTATCAAGCGCCCGTGCCGTACGTATCATCTGCGAGAAATGGAAGAACAACTACGACTATCTTCCCGATGCCGTTGTACTGGAAGGCCCTAAGGCCGGCGGTCACCTCGGTTATAAGGAAAACCAGTTGGAAGACGAACATTTCTCACTGGAAGAATTACTTCCGCAGGTTGTGCAGGAAGTATCTGTTTTCGAACAGAAATACAACAAGAGAATCCCGGTAATTGCAGCAGGAGGCATTTATACGGGTGAAGATATCAAACGCGTGATGGACCTTGGAGCGTCGGGCGTTCAATTAGGAACCCGTTTCGTCACTACTACCGAGTGCGACGCCAGCGATGCTTTCAAAGAAAGCTATATCAAGGCGGAAGAAAAGGACATCGAGATTATCAAGAGTCCTGTCGGAATGCCGGGGCGTGCCATCCATTGCAACTTCCTCGAGAAGGTGAAGGCCGGCATCAAGCAACCGAAAGCGTGCCCGTTCAACTGCATCAAGACGTGTGATATTTCGAAGAGTCCATACTGCATCGTTACGGCGCTGTATAATGCTTTCAAAGGAAACTTTGAAAACGGATATGCCTTTGCCGGAAGCAATGCCTGGAGGACCAGCCGTATCATGTCGGTGAAGGAGACAATCAACGAACTCATTAGTGAGTGGAAAGCAAAAGAATAAATTTTGTCTACTTATATGAATACAAAAAGCCCCGGTAAGCATGATGCCTATCGGGGCTTTCTTTGTTATCTTTGATGTTTATTGTTCATCCAGCCATTTGCTCAGTTCATCCCGGTTCTGGGCGGCAGCCTTAACGCCTGCGTTGGCAGCTTTGCCGAAATAGTCGAGCGCCTGCTGATACTCTTTCTTCTTGGCGTAAGCTACACCGAGGTTGTTCCATGCTTCCGGTGTATTGATTTTTTGCAGACGGGCAATACCTGCATCGTCAGCTCCACGTTCTATCTCGAGGGCGGCTGTGTTCTGTTGTGCCACCGGGTCGGTCGGGTAGAGGCGTACGGCAATGTCGAATACTTCCTTGAATTCAGGGCTGTCTTTCGGATAGGTGTTGGCTACCACGAACATCTCGTTCAGGCTCAGGTACTGCGGTTTCGTTTTGATCACCTGTTTGGCTTCGTTCACATCGAACGGACGGGCGATGTAAGCCAGCGTATAGTCTATACGGCGCAGGGCAGGATAATAATCATCCAGTAACATACGGTAAGTCTTGCCGCCGTTCAGCGCTTTCAGTTGCGCTTTGCGTTTATTGATATCGGACACTTCCAATACTTTAAGGATTTCATCGCGGTTGGACAGGTTGGATGCCTTGACTGCGTTGCGTAAGCCTATCCAGTCTTCACCTTCCCAGTTCACCTTCATCAGGGAGGCCGGCATGTCTTCCTTATCCTTCATATAAGCGGCGAATGCTTTGGCGCGGCTTTCCGACAGTTTCATATTATAATCGTAGCCCCCTTCCGGTGAAGCATATCCGGTGATATTGAATTCCGTAAACTTCAGGTTCTTGTCGTTGCGTACTTCGCTAACGATCTTGCTTACCTCTTTCAGTTCGGCGGCATTGTTTTTGAAGTCATGCAGCAGGACAGACTTACCCACTTCGAAGTTGAGGTAGGCCGAGTGCGTTTCGCTACGTTGTTTTACCGGCTCTGCGGGAGGTGTCACATAACTCAGCTCGTAGGTCGGTGCGACAACCGGCGGCAGGATACGGGATGACAGCGGAGTGATATTGCTTGCTACGTCGCATGAAGCGCATCCGGTCGTATTGGCCTGCATGACCAGTGAGGCGTTACGCATCCAGCTTTCGTACGGTACGGTCAGCGTCATCGGGATAGATTCCGCCTCGTTCTTTTTGTGGCGGAAGATGACTGTCGGAGTCTGTTCGAACGGTTCTGCGCCGAAGCCCATCTCACGGTCGAGTGCTTTCATACGTTTCTTTCCGGTAATCACGAACGGGTCGAATTTGATAGTGTGCGCCTTGTCCGCCGATTGGAGTACCGGGGTTATGATGACCATGTTCTGCGATTTCAGTTGCATGTTGTTGAGGTTGGCTGTTGTAGACAGGCTCACCTGGCTTCCCTCTTTTTTTACTTGCAGGTCGCTGTATGCTATGCCGTCGGGACTGACAACCTGCGCCTGTATGCTCCCATAGGCGGAGCATAATAAAACGGTTGCTATATAGAATAACTTCTTCATTTTGTTTGTTCGTTTTTAGTGGATAAAATAGATAAATGAGATGGAGGCTTTTGTTACACCCCAATAGTTGTGGTTGCCGGTGCGTAGTTTGGGCATGTCTTTGCCTTTGGCGTATTCGTCGTAGTGCATACGGGCATAACCGGCACCTATCTCGCCTTCAATACCCCAGCGTTTGCTCAGAATCCATTGATGTCCGATACTGATACCGCCGCCATACATATAACCGTCGTAGCGATGGTCGCGCAGTTTTTTGAACATGTCGAACGGCAGCTTGAAGCCGGCCACGTCGTACTGTCCGCCCAAGGCGTGTACACCGATAAATGTACCGTTGAACTTCTCGCAGGTCCAGAAGCGCACGCCTGCATGGGCCAGCCAGTGTTTGGCTTGTTTGTCGTTATTGAACTCGAATGGGTTATAACCCGCAGAAAGGTCCATTGTAACCTTTTTCCCTAATCCCACTTCCAGACCGAGGTTTGGAGTGGCAGTGGCATCATAGACGATATTATTTTTTAATGCGACATGCTGTGCACTAGCATAGAGGGAAAATAATAACGTTGCCCCTATTAAAAAGAATTTCTTCATGTGATATTCAATATTAGTTATACTCTTCCTTCTTAACAGGGCGGTTCCGGTGATTGTTTGGTTTGTTTGATAAAAAGGGTGAAAGGTTATGATTAATTATAAGAAAAACGATGGTTTTTGTATTTGTTATGTTAATACGGTATGAACCGGATTATTCCCGTGGCTTTTGAATATCGCTCAGCTCTACCAGCTTATTGACAATGGCATATACAGTCAATGCGCTTGCACTATGTACCTGCAATTTGCGGGCGATATTTCTCCGGTGTGTAATGACTGTATGGGTGGAAAGGAAGAGACGGTCGGCTATTTCGCGGTTGGTCATTCCTTTGACGACACAGACAACGATTTCCTTTTCGCGGGTACTCAATGTTTGTTGTTCATCGCCATCCCCTTCGCCGTCTTTGCCTTTGGCATGCAGACGCTCCAGTTTGAGCTTCATTTCGTCTGCACTGTCGAATATGCTGATTTGGTCGTCATAATACCGGATAACGGCATGTTCGGCTACGGAATAGAGCAGGGCCAGGCATTTCATATCCGGGCAGCCTGTCATCTCCTTCAGATGAGGGATAGTGAAGTAACCCGGGATGGAAGGGTTGATGATGAGGACGTCCGGCTGGTGTGCCCGGAGGTCCTCCGTAAGCGATTCGATCGTCGCTATTTCTGATACCTGGATACGCAGGCCGGGGAGACGTTTCAACATGGTCTCCAGCCCGTAGCGGACAATGGCGGAAGGCTCAGCAATAACGATTTTCAGATTGGTGCTCATGGGGCATCATTTTATTGTTTTTTCTAAAGCAAGTATAGCAGGCATGAAAAGGTAGTCTTCCACATGGTTGTGGGAGGCAAGGTCCTGTTCCGTTGCGAAGATGTCGAACAGCACGCTGTTCAGCAGGTTGCTTCCGGGGCCCGGATAATATTTGATGAGGATATTCTTCAGTTCGATAATCTTCATCTCTATCTGGTCGTGCCGTTTGCGGAAGATTGAAATATTGTATTTCGGGTCTTTCTTCCCTTCCAGCAAGCCGCGGACATACGGGAAAACGACTTTTTCTTCGTATGACATGTGTTTATTGACTTCCTCGGCATATTCATCGAAGAAGCGCTGGATGACGAATGCTACGTCCTGCGGGCATTCTGCGATGGCTTCCAGAAGTTTTCTTCTCAGATGCGGCAGACGGAAATTCAGGAAATAATCGTGTGCGTTATGCAGATAGGTAATTAATGCTTCAATGGAGAGGCAATTGCTTACGTTGGTGACGGGAGCGGAAATCTCTTCCGTCAGGAAATTGACGACTGTCAGGAAAGTACAGGCGTCTACTCCGTTCTGGCGGCATACTTCTCCGATATTCTTTTCTCCGAATCCCAAGGCAATACCAAAGCGGCTCATCACAAGAACCATCGGATAGTTCTCGCAGATAAGGTCGCTCATTTTGTCGGTTTCCCGGTATTTCCCATTTTTATACATAGGCTGTTTCTTTCTTGTTTTGGTGTTATTAATTCACCAAAGGTACTCCTTTTTCTCTGAATGACTTTGAACGTTATTAATCTTTCACGTTTGTTGAGGACGTTTGCTTTCCATAAGGAACCGTTGTAGCAATTATAACTGATTACAGCGGCGGATACTCCGGTTCGTCTACGGCAACGACGGCCAGGCATTCGATTTCGACCAACCAGCCGGAACGGCATACCGGGGCACGGACAATCAGGTAAGGCATATTGGGATGATTCGCTTTCATGTATTGTTCAATGCGGGCGAAATCACCGGTGTCACGGATATAGACGATAGCTTGCATGATGTCGTTCAGGTCGGCTCCGGCTTCATTCAGCAAGGCGGTGATGTTTTCAATCATACGTTCCGATTGCTTGATGACATCTCCCGGATGTACGATCTCACCATACCGGTCGATGCTGGCGGTACCTGAAACGAATACATGGCGGCGGTCGCCATATGTGATGGCTGTTCCCCTTTCAAAAGTCACGCCATATTCATACGTCCGGCTCAGGTGGTCGGGGGCATAGAGATATTGAATCTGTTCCTGTCCGATACCCGATACGGCATACGTGTCCATTGTCACGAAAACATTGGTATCCTGATAGCGTCCCTCAATGCCGGTACTGGCAATAAAATGAGTGTTTTCCGTCAGGTTCTGTGTTGCAAATACATCTTTGCGGGCTTTGACGACTCCCGGATAATTCACGTCTACGTTCTGAACAAATATCCAGGTGCGGATACAGTTGTTTGCCAACGTGCAGTTGGCGGCCGTCAGCTGCATGATATAATCGCGGAAGATGAGTCGTGTCTGATACTCCGAATTGGCAGCACGGTTGCACAGGTTAGCCCCGAATAGTTGGCGGTAGTTGCCATGACGTGCTTCAAACAGGTTACTGGGAAGAACCTGCGTCTGTACTCCGGTCTGAAGCCATGCCCAAAGAGCTATTTTAGTACCGTTCATCGGTGCCTGTTGTACGATGGACAAAGCGCAATACGGGTTACTGCGGTCCTGTTCCATCAGCGATGCTGTCTGGTTGGTGACATCGCTCAGGAAGTAGCGGCGGAATACGGCTGTCGGGTTTCCGGGAAGTTCTTCTACACATTGCGTATAGGCTTGCAGAAGATTCTGTAGTTGGGTAGGGTAATCTTCCATGCAATCTGTTTGCTGGAAGAGAAGATGATATTCTGTAATACCCTTTTTAGTCTCGAATGAGGTGATTTGTACCTCTGTCTTATCGTATTGTTTGGAAATTAGATTCATGGTATCCTGATATGTTTTGTTTCTTTTCCCAAAGATACAGCATATCAGTATGAACCCAAATTTTGGAGTGTGAAAAGAAAACAAAAGCTGTAAGAAAAATATATCAGGCTTTTTTTATGTCGTTCAATTCAATCAGTTTATTTACAATTGCATATACGGTTAAACCGCTGGCACTATGTACTTGCAGTTTGCGGGCTATATTGCGGCGGTGTGTGATTACCGTATGGGTAGATAGATAGAGGCGGTCAGCTATTTCGCGATTAGTCATTCCTTTCACAACACATATAACAATCTCCTTTTCACGCGAACTGAGTGTCTGCTGTTCCTCTTCTCCCGTATCCGGGCAGGCTTCCTCTGCGTTTAGCCGTTCCAGTTTATGCTTTAACTCATCCGGGCTGTCGTAGATGTTAATCTGGTCATCGTACGACCGGAGCTGGGTATGGTCGGCAGCCATATACGTAAGGGCCAGGCATTTCATTTCGGGACATCCGCATTCCTCCTTTAAACGTTGTATGCCGGAATAACCGGGTAATGCCGGGTTAATCATCAAGACCTCCGGGCGATGCATGCGGAGACTTTCTATGAGACATTCGGCGGTCGCTATTTCTGTGAGCTGGATGTGAAGTCCGGGCAGTCGTTTCAGTAAAGTAACCAGTCCGCAACGGATAATGGCAGACGGTTCGGCAATAGCTATTTTGATGTTAGGACTCATAAAGCAGTAGTCATTTTATTGTTTTTTCAATTGCCAGTACGGCGGGGACGAAGAGGTAATCTTCTACCCGGTTATGAGAAGCCAAATCCTGTTCGGTGGCAAAGATGTCGAACAGGACACTGTTCAGCAGGTAATTGTCAGGCCCGGGATAGTATTTGAGCAGGATATTTTTAAGCTCTACGATTTTCATCTCTATCTGGTCGTGCCGTTTGCGAAAAATACTGATATTGTATTTGGAGTCCTTTACACCGTCCTGTAGATTGCGAACATAAGGAAAGACAATCTTTTCTTCGTACGACATGTGCTTATGTACTTCATAAACATAATCGTCGAAGAATTTGGTGATGGCGAAGGCAATATCACCCGGGCAGCCGGTAATCGCTTCCGTCAGTTTGCGGCGGATATGCGGGAGGCGGAAGTTCAGGAAATAATCGTGCGCATTGTGCAGATAGGTAATCAGTGAACCGACAGAGAGGCAGTTGTCGATGCCGTTTATCACAGTGGGAGTTTCTTCCGTCAGGAAATTGACAACGGTCAGGAAGGTACAGCTGTCCACTTCATTTTGCCGGCATACGTCGCCGATGTTTTTCTCTCCGAACCCCAAGTCGATGCCGAAGCGGCTCATTACGAGAACCATTGGGTAGTTCTCGCAAATCAGGTCGCTCATTTTATCTGTCTCTGTGTATTTTCCTTGTTTATACATAGTTGTTATTTTTAGGATGTTATGTTTATAGACAGGGGTATTGCGGAAGGTCGGCCGGTATAATAGCCACGCATTCCGTTTCAATCAGCCATCCCGGACGGCATACCGGTGCCAGTACGATAAGGTGCGGCAATTCCGGATAATGGGTACTGATATATTTCTGTACATTCTCATAGTCTGCCGGGTCGCGCAGGTAAACGATGGCCTGCATGATGTCGCCGATGGAAGCCCCGGCCTCTTCCAGTAGGGCGCTGATGTTTTCCATCATTCGACCGGTCTGTTTCAATATGTCGCCGGGATAGACAATCTCGCCTTTATTGTCGATACTGGCTGTACCGGACAGGAAAATATGCTTCCGGTCGCCGTAGGAGACGGCGGTACCCCGTTCAAAAGTCACCCCGTATTCATAGGTCGGGTTGAGATGGGTAGGGGCATACAGGAACTGTATCTGTTTCGGTTGCAGGCCGTCGACCGTGTAGGCATCCATTTGTACCAATACATCCGGATCGGCATGGCGTCCTTCTATACCGGTGCTGGATATATAATGTGTCTTTTCCGTCAGGTTCTGCGTGATGAAAACTTCCTTGCGGGCTTTTACTACGCCGGCATAATTGACGTCTACATTCTGTACGAAGAACCAGGTCCGGATACAATCAGCAGCCAGGGTACAATGTTGTTCGGTCAGTTGCATCACATAGTCGTTGAGCAGCAACCGGGTCTGGTATTCGGAAGTCGCTGCCTTATTGTGTGCACCTCCGTTCCATAGGTGGCGATACCCGTTGTGGGATGCTTCAAACATTCCTGAGTTGCAGGTTTCTGTCGCCATCCCGCTTTGCAGCCAGGCCCATAAGGCTATTTTGGTGCCGTTGAGGGGTGCTTGTTGCACGATGGATAAGGCGCAGAACGGGTTTTCACATTCCCGTTCCATCAATATATCCGCCTGGTTGGCCGCATCGCTCAGAAAGTAGCGACGGAAAACGGCTACGGCATTACCAGCCTCTTTTTTAGTTACTGCGCCGTATGCTCTTTGCAAAGAATCCAACTGTTCCCCGAAAGAAAGTGAAGGGTCGGTAACGGAAAACATAATATGATATTCCGTTACCCCTCCCTTGCCTTCAAAAGAACAAATTTGAGCGTATATGGTGTTTTGTTCGTATGTTTTTGTTGTGAATGTCATTGTCTGTTTTGTTATTCCTCATTAATTATTTGGAGCTCCTTCTTGTATCCATGTTTTTATAAGCGCAAGAATTTCTTGCTTACCTGTACTGTTGAACATATCTTTATGGATAGGATTTTCTTCCAGTATCTCGAGTATAAAACTATTATGAGGATCACCGGGCGTTACATAGTTCATTCCTTCTTCCGATACAGGAGCTTTAACGTTGACTAATGATTTATAAGCTATATTTTCCCTTAAATCGAGGTTTCCGGCTAATCCCGAACTACTTTCTCCGTGACAGGAAAGACAGTTTGTTTTAAAGACTTGAGACTGGATACGTTTGAAGCTTGCCAATTCTAACTCTCCAAAATTAATTTCAATATTCTCTCCGTTGTTTTCAACTGGCTGGTTACAGTATGAATAGATCACTTTCTTCCCATTGCTGATAATGGCAATATTTATGCTTTTTGTATCAGGACTCAGGTTGTTCAGTTTGACTGTCCGTTCTCTCCCGTCGATTGTCGGTTTGGAGATGCGTTTTGTCAATAAGGGTATTTGCGTGTTTGTTCCAAAGGCTGCAAGAGATAAGTAGTTCTCTTTCGGCCAGGCATCAATACCCTTGAAGGTTACTGTTACGGAAGCGGTTCGTCCCGAGTCGATCGTTTCGTCCGGATAAATAGTTCCTTCATCGCATCCGCAAAGCATTAGAAGAAAGGAGCAAACGAGTCCTGTATATTTATTCTTCATAATACATAAGTTTATTAGAACGTAAACTGTAACATTGCTGTTGCCGAATGGCGTGCGATACCGATACCGTCTTCGTCGCGGTCACCTTGGGTGGCGTGTCCGGTACGTCCCATATACTGGTACATGACCTGCAATTTCAGGTTATTGTTGAAAAAGTAATAGTTCATTCCTACTGCCGGCATATTTAACAAACCACCGTCATCTGTAGCATTGCGGTCGAATACGTCATATCTCAATGCCCCCTGTAGTTTTGGTGTAATAAAGTAACCGGCCTGTGCATAAGCTCCCCAGAAATTTTTATCAGGTTTCTGCATGATTTTAGTAAAATGCATATTCATGAAGTAACCTTCCGCAGCAAAATACCAGCGGTTTTTGATCCAGGTAAATTCCAGTCCTACACGGGCATCGCTGGCGGAAAGAAATTCGGCTTCAGCGTTGTAAGAGGCAGAAACTGCGATAGACATTTTATCATCATTCAGATTTTCCGGTGAACCTTGGGAGTTCGGCATCTCTCCTTTCGGCATAAAGGCAAGACGGCCGGAGTAGAGTAGGGATGGTAACCATTCGTGATCATCGCAATTCGTCTTTGTCGCTGTATTGACATCGATGCCGGTCCCGTTGAATATACCTACTTGATATTCCCATTTATTATTGACTAATCCGTGTACCATAACACCCAGGTCGAAACCAGTCGACATACTCGGTATCACGTAATTGAGGTCATAAGGAAGTAAGATGGATTGAGTGGCCGAATAAGGTAATACAGGAAACAACGTTTCTCCCAATGTGCTTAGATAAGCGTGCATAAATGGTGTTTTGAATTTACCGGCGCGGATACGGAAAGATTCTTTTATAGCAATGTCGAACCATGCCTGCTGCAATAGTGCACCACCACTTTTGGCCGGATTCAATGATAAGTTGAAAGTAACTTTGTTGAATGCCTTCCCTGTAAAACCGAGGATGGCATTAGGTATGGCAAAACCAGAGTTCGCCACATTTTTAGCATAATGGCTTTCCAATCCTTGGTCGTCATATCGGTTATAGGTTGCACTAGCCTGTACAAGGGCATAAGGTTTGAACAGGAAATCACCAGCTTTTGTGGAAAAAGAGAACCCTTTTTTACCAGCCAAAGAGACCACATCGTTTTCTACGTATTTGTCGTCAATTTCTTTTTTAGTAGTATCTTGTGCTTGTATCTGAATTGTTGCAGATAATAATGCTGCTGTCAACGCGATATATAATTTTTTCATTTCAATTTGTTTGACTTGTTTATAAACTTTGAAGAAATTTAATAAGAGCTTCACGGTCATCTTTACTCATACGGGCGAATAATGTGCGGGATGCGGCTCCTTCGCCGCCATGCCACATGATGGCTTCCGTCAGGTTGCGTGCCCGTCCGTCGTGCAGAAAATAGCTATGACCGTTGACCACTTCCTGTAATCCCAGTCCCCATAACGGTGTAGTACGCCATTCGTTGCCGTTTGCTATTCCGCTTGGATAATCGTCACCCAGTTCCACTCCCATATCGTGAAGCAAATAGTCCGAATAGGGGTGAATGATTTGATTGCCGAGTTGAGGAAGTTCTGTATTGTTGAGCAAGACGGTTCCTCGTGGCCGTGTCTTTAGGGTGGTTACATGGCAAAGGTGGCATTTAGCCTGATAGAATAGTTGCTCTCCTTTTTTTACAGTAGCGTCATTAATGTTGCGACGTGCCGGTACACCTAAAGTTTGCAAATATAAGTCTACATCTTCCATATCTTCAGTCGATACCTGTACTCCCGACATGGCAAATCCCATCATATTACTTTGTCCTTCGCCTACTTCATGCGGGAAACGGTCGTTTGTTACACCCAGGTCTGAAGAAAAACCGAGTTCAACAGTCAGATCCTGATGGTTCGCCTTGTTTCCGGAAAGACCGATCTGTTTTTTCCCTTTTTCCGTTACATAATTGAGTCGTCCGCTAATACCATATTCCGGATAATTACTTTTTGCTGCAATTTGTTTCAGTAAATCCAGATCGAGTGCCATCATTTGTCCCATTCCAACATGGCGTAGGGGTTGGCGGACAGATATGCGTATATCCGACATCGGGATACTGTCGGCGTACCATTCTGTGACCTGATAGTGAGGCGTCATCAATTCGTATTCTTCGCCATCAGGAAATTTGTATTTTTGTACGGATGTCGTTATTTTGAGGCGTCCTTCCGGCTTTGTACCATAAATGGCCTGGTCGTGTAAGACACGCCCGTAGTCGGGGAAGTAACCCCCACTTTTGCGGGAGATGTAAATTAGCATCGAAGAAAAACCGGCTCCTGACCCGCCATCTGCTATGGCAGGACGTGTTCTACCGGTACTTTTGTGGCAGCTTCCACAGGAATATCCGGCATATAGCGGACCTAAGCCACCTCCGGATACATTTTCTACGCCACGTGCGTCGTCATATAATCCGTCGCCGCTGTTAAAACGTTTTTCCAGTTCTCCTGTCACCCACTCTGCCTGAGAGTCATAGGCGTCCGGCGCATTGGAAAAAATAGTAGAGATACCGGCAGAGAGTTCTTCGGGGGATGCTACCTGGCCATTCGGCTTTTTGACTAGCCAGTTCTCGATATCTTCCGTTTCACAACTGCAAAGCAAACATCCGATAATAGAGAAATATATGAGTAATCTCTGTTTCATTTTATTGGTTATTGATATATAGCTTAAATGCAAAAGAGGGGAGGAACCTTTTTGTTATAAGGTTCCTTCCCGATACTTATATTATGTTTGTGTTATTCGGCAGAAAGCTTGGCACGGATTTTTCCTAATCCGTTTGTCAATTCCTTGCATGCATCCGTCGCAGCCTTGATTTCTGTTTCAGCTCCCAGATTGTTACGGAATGGACGTGGCATGTCTTCTATCGCTTCAATTGTTTTGTCGATCTGTACAACCATCAAGCTATCCAATGTCGGGTTTATAACCTTGACCAGCGCATGCAGACTATTGGCACTTGCATTCTCTTTATCCAGGTCACGGCCTCCGAAGTATGAGTTTTTGATGCTGACAATATTGTTTGCATAGTCATCGATAGAATTCCAGCTATACCATGATTCTACGGCTAATACTCCCGGGTTGTTCGGGTCTGATGCATCTTTGTTACTGCCATTCCATTTATCAACAGGGTCCTGGATCTTTTGAGTTCCTACCTCGTTGGAAATACCAGCCATGCCGTTATCTCCGTTTAATATTGTTTCAATAGCCTGGTAAACAGAACTTAAGCCTGTATAAGTAGAACCGTCATGTTTTTTCATCGCATCCCCATAAGAAGTAGCTATGGGGCTCTCTCCTAAACCTTTATCCCATCCATTGTATAATGCTGTTACATCTTTCAGCATGTGTTTAGATACAATTTGAAGATATTTCTTTTCATTGTCGCTGAAAGGTGATTGGTCGATCTTACGAGGATCACCGTTGTCGAATAACATTCTTTCTGCTGTATGGAAGCCACGA
Organism: Parabacteroides caecihominis; assembly: GCF_023656785.1. Taxonomy (NCBI): domain Bacteria; kingdom Pseudomonadati; phylum Bacteroidota; class Bacteroidia; order Bacteroidales; family Tannerellaceae; genus Parabacteroides; species Parabacteroides caecihominis. The sequence goes on along the minus strand of NZ_JAMOKS010000019.1, from coordinate 59,239 downwards.
AGGTTTTGAGGAGCCTGAGCTGTAGGTACATCTTCATCCTCATTAACTTCACCATCTACATTACTAAAATCTCCGGACTTTATGATCTCGTCGATTCCATTTTTATCCAATGGCCAGCTATCCAAACTCGGATCATACATACCTAAATCTGCAACACCGAAGAGAAAAGCTTCCGATTGTTCCCAAGGCACACGGGCAGCACGCCAGGCGGAACATGCATCGGAGAGGTCATTTTGACTATTAGATGCTACGAATTTGTCTACGGCAGCAGTATAAGCAGTCATTTTGTCTAATAAATCCTTATAGGTCGGTAATACAACATGATCTACGTATTGCGTAACAGTCGCACTCATTTGTGCTTCTGTCGGTTTTGTACCTGTGTCATTAGGCAAGAGGTCAAAAGTCCATCCCTGAGCATTGTTATCGGGATCGTCGTCACTGCAAGAAAAGAAACTCAATGAAACTCCCATTAATAAGATGGGAAATAATGTACTCTTTTTCATTTTCAAATTCTATTATAAATTTATATTTTCTCTTTTTATTTTTTTATGAACCAGCCTATATAAGCAATGCCTATAGATGCCATGTTCTGGCTGTTGTAATCGCCTCCACCTACAATTTTGTGGGTATAGTCTGCTTTTATAACCAGATTGGGGAGTGCATAATAATTTAAACCTGCCGTTATAAGGCTCTTTTCCAGACGTTTGTCTGCGACTTTGACATTGCCTCCTTTTTCCATTTTGTACATGGGACTGTAAAATTCGTAACGTACAAACGGATAAATCTTAGGTGCTTTTTTTCCACAGAAAGAACCAATGTTATAGCCAACTTCACCTCCATAGCTTATGGCATTTTTGGCTACGGTTGATTTGGGGTAACCGGAAGCATTGGAAGAACCATTGTTTATACTGGTCAATGCATCACTGTCCTCCAGATTGCCATATATGATGTTGGCGCGAGCAATCAAATTGTTATTCACGCTTTTGTATTGGGCATCTGCCGAAAATATCGTAACCGGGAATTTATACTTACTGTTTCTTGTGGGTTTGGTTCCGTTTTTAGCCATTTGGTCGTAATAGAAAGAGGCTCCGACGCGTAGTCCCTGGAATGCCTTTACTCCATTATAGTTGACGCGTGCTACAAATGCCGGGCTTGTGAAATTGCTGATTTCGAAAGCGCCCTGAGTCGCTTTTCCTGCCCAGTTTTCTGTGCGGAAAGCCTGCGGGTCAAGACCGGAAACCAATTGTAATTCATAGTCGAAATTACCTAAGTCACCAAACAGCGCAACGCCTGTTTCATGCCAGGTGGAAGGCAGGATGGTCGTTTCACCCTCCGGACGATATACCCCGAAGAAATTCAATGGTTCATGATGCGTATTCGTTAATCCGACAGGAACGATCATGTGACCGAAGCGGAAATTTAAATGTTTATTCATTAAATAAGAAATATGAAATTGTTCGAGAGCTACTTCACCGCCCTTTTCAATTTCGGTTTCATATTCACCATTTTCTTCTTTCCATTCGATTTCCCGGGCAGCTCCGGTTCCTCCATATTCAAATTCGATTTCGGAACTTAACACCCATTTTGGGGAAAACTTGTAGTCAAACGCTAAAATAAAACGAGGTATGGATATTTCTCCTCTGTTTCTTTTTGCTGTTCCGTTGGCTGTTGTCCAATTCCAATCGTAATCTAAGTAACTGGCAGCCATCTCCCCATAACCTCCGAAACGAAACTTTTGATAATCATCGTAGACCTCTTTTGCTTTAACGGTAGAGTTCATATCGCTTTCTTGAGCTAAAACCGGGCAGCAAACACATATCGCTAACGTTAGGAAATTCACTAATCTTTTCATGCCTTTTTAAAATTTTTGGCAAAATTAGCTTGTGTAGGAAGCCTACGCAATCGCATATAGTAGGTAAAAAGTGGTTGAACTTACCTAGTTGTAGGTATTTGCTTTACTGACCTGGCATTACTTTCGGTTATATAGATTGTATTTTATCTGATTCTTGTTCGCGAAAAATAAAACCACTCCGGAAATCTTTATCCTTTGATTATATTTATATCTTTGTCTGTAATATTTATTTATTCAATAATTGTTCTTTATGTATTTAACAGATATCGAATAATTATTCTACAATTGTCGAATGAATAAAGAATGTCTGTCGAATGAATAAATTTTCAAGACGAAGAATTAGATTTTTGGGGAAGCATATTAATTCGTCAAAAAGAAACAAGCAATATTCAAATGACTAATAATTAATACTATGAGTGCATACTATGACCTGTATGAAACGCCTTCTCCCAAAGGGAGGGAGGGGAAGAAATCGCTGCATGCCCGTGTCTGTCCGATAAAAACCTATACGCAGGATGAGTTTATTAAACATGTGGCTGCCTTCCAACTTCTGCCGAAGAATCAGATTGCCGGGGCACTTACTGCCATTATCGATGATCTTTGTGATCTGCTTGCCGATGGGTACACCGTGGAAATGGGGGACCTCGGATTCTTTAGCACTTCATTGAAATGCCTTCAGGAGACGGATGACGAGAATGATAAAATCAGAGCGGAATCAGTTACCTTTCAAAATGTGCATCTGAGAGTCAGCAGCAAGTTCCGTAAAAGAATCAAACATGCAATGAAGTTCGAACGCGTGCATTCCCTTACACGAAAACAGAAAAAAATTACCTCTACCGTGGAAGAGAGAAAGAAAAGGCTGGTGTCTTTTCTTAAAATAGATATCTGTATCACTCGAAAGGAATATATCCGGCTGACCGGATTGACACCTTATGAAGCTATGAAGGAACTGAACGATTTTATTAGCCAAGGTGTTCTTCGCCGTCGTGGGGCGGGCAGGTCTGTGGTATATGTTGCGGGGGAAAATCTGAAGGTTGAATAATTATATAGGTAATATTTTACCCTGTAATCCCTATTTATGGTTAGAAATGAGCTCGTTTTACATATATATAGGTATTGCCAATGCCTTTCCGGGGGGTTACCTTTGCCGTATCAATTAAGTTTTACTATTAGTATAAATCGTCCTGACCAAAATCCGATTTGTTGATTTTTATGTACACCTATTATTTAAGGTAAATACCCATGGAAGGGAGTTTTTTTATTGGTTGTCCCTTTCATATATAAAACTGAGCCATCCTGTGAAGAATGGCTCTTTTTTGTTTATCAAAGAAAGCAATTTTCGCAAATATTGTTTATTCCAATGATCAATTTTCCCGATTATAACACAGAATAGGTAGTAGGAAGCTCTTTTTTTACTATATAATAGGTATTGTGTACTCCCCTTGACGGCTCTATCTTTGCAACATAGAAAAAAAGTAACACTATTAGTATAATCGCTATATCAAAACCTTTTGCTAATTATGTAAGCATATAAGATGATTAAACGTGTGTCGGAAATTTTTTATTGGTTGTTTCCGACATAAAAAAGGGACTCTCCTGTGAAGGATGGTTCCTTTTTTATTTGCGGACGGCGGGAAAAGAAAGATATTACTGCCTTGCATTAATTAATAATAAATGTATCAGACATTTCAGATGGATTAGTATCTTTGTATAAACGTTTTAATAGATATAAACTATGACATCAGAAAAGCAACAGGTTGATATGAAATATAGCCTGACCGACATAACAACGGAACCATCGGATGAACAGTTGTCTCAGCTGATGAAAGAAGTTGCTGAAGAGGCTAAACAGAAAGCAGACAAAGCTAATTCAGAATTTTTTCATAAAATGCAGGAGTATATTCGTGAACAGAAAATAAAATTTGCTACTCGTAATATCAACTTGAATAATGCATAAACCGGTATTAATAATTATAGCGGGGCCTAATGGATCCGGTAAAACTTCTATCACGTCGAAAATTATTAAACATGACTGGATGGAAGATAGCATATATATTAATCCTGATAATATAGCACAGGAAAAGTTTGGAGACTGGAATTCATTTGAAGCTGTAATGAAAGCAGCTAAATACTCGGAGGAACTAAGGGAACAATGCCTGAAAGAACGGAAAAGTTTGATTTTTGAGACTGTGTTATCTGTTTATGACAAGTTAGACTATATCTTGCGTGCAAAAGAGGCTGGTTTTTTTATCCGGCTATTTTTTGTCTGTACAAGTTCACCTGTCATTAATGCGTCTCGTATTGCGGGAAGAATTCTGGCCGGAGGTCATGATGTTCCAATTACAAAGATTATATCCAGATATCAGAAATCGATTATGAATTGTGTTATTGCATCTAAATTTGTAGATCGTACTTATGTTTATGATAATTCAAAGGATTTCAATGAAGCTCAATTACTATTCAGATTAACCGAAGGTAAACTGGAGAAACAATACGTTGATGTAATACCTAATTGGGCAAATTCAATTCTTACTTAGATATATTCTCGACGTGACGTAATCGAATATCTATGCCACCAAGAAAAAACCGATAGTTGTATTATTGATCATGCCTTCTTTTTATTTTTTTTGATATTATTTATAATCCTTCCTGTTTGATACCTATATCAGGCGATACGCTGCACTATATCTATCGTTTTAGTAACTATTTGTAGGGATTTTGGCCGTTGGGAATACATGATGTATTTGTTGATTGTTTCGCATGCCATATAAATAACGTACCTTTGCCTCGAAATTAAAACCGAAGAAAACAAAATAAGGTATGAAGTTTGAAAACGAGAACTGGGCGCAGTTCAAAGGCGAAATTTGGAAAAGAGAGATTAATGTAAGGGATTTTATCCAGAACAACTACAAACCTTACGAAGGGGACGACTCTTTCTTGAAAGACTCCTCAGACAAGACGAAGAAAGTTTGGGATAAATTGACCGAAATGTTTAAGGTTGAAAGGGAGAAGGGTGTTTACGACGCTGAAACAAAATATCCTCAAGGTATAGATACTTACGGACCAGGTTATATTGACAAAGAAAACGAAGTAATTGTCGGCCTGCAAACCGATGCCCCCCTGAAACGCGGTATTTACCCGAAATGTGGTACCCGCATGGTGGAAAACAGTCTGGAAGCATATGGCTACAAACTGGACCCGATGACAAAAGAAATCTTCACGAAATACAGAAAGACGCATAACGAAGGCGTATTCTCCGCTTATACAGATGAAATGGTTGCAGCACGCCGTTCCGCTATCATCACCGGCCTGCCGGATGCTTACGGACGCGGACGTATTATCGGTGACTACCGTCGCGTAGCACTTTACGGTACGGAAATCCTGATCGCTGAAAAGAAACATTATCTGAAAAGACTCGATATTCAGGAATTGACCGAAGAGATCATCCAGAGCCGTGAGGAAATATCCGAACAGATCAAGGCGCTGAAGGCTTTCGAAAAGATGTGTGCCGGTTATGGTTTCGACGTGACTAAACCTGCTAAGGATGCACGCGAAGCGGTTCAGTTTGTCTATCTGGGTTATCTGGCTGCGGTGAAAGACCAGGATGGTGCCGCCATGTCGCTGGGACGTACTTCTACTTTCCTCGATATTTATATTGAAAAAGATATCCGCGAAGGCAAGCTGACGGAAGAAGAAGCTCAGGAGCTGATCGACCAGTTTATTATCAAACTGCGTATCGTCCGTTTCCTTCGTACTCCGGAATATAACGACCTGTTCTCCGGTGACCCTGTTTGGGTAACCGAGTCTTTGGGCGGACAGGGTGTCGACGGCCGTTCATTGGTGACGAAGACGTCTTACCGTTATCTGCATACATTATATAACCTCGGCCCGGCACCGGAACCCAACTTAACGGTACTGTGGTTCAACAATGCTCCTGAAAACTGGAAACGTTTCTGTGCGAAGGTTTCTATCGATACTTCCGCTATCCAGTATGAGAACGACGACCTGATGCGTCCGGATTATGGAGATGATTATGGTATTGCCTGCTGTGTGTCTCCGATGAAGATCGGTAAGCAGATGCAGTATTTCGGTGCACGTGCCAACCTGGCTAAATGTTTGCTGTATGCCATCAACGGCGGACGCGACGAAAGATCAGGTGTACAGGTGGCTCCGAAGTTTGAACCGATCACCAGCGAATACCTGGATTACAACGAAGTGATGGAGAAATACGAACAGATGATGCGCTGGCTGGCTAAAGTCTATGTGAACGCACTGAAGATTATCCATTATATGCACGATAAATATGCGTATGAAGCATTCGAGATGGCTTTGCATGACGGTTCGGTAGAACGTATCCGCGCAACAGGTATTGCCGGCCTTTCTATCGTTGCCGATTCATTGGCAGCTATCCGCGATACGAAAGTAAAAGTGATCCGTGACGAACGTGGCCTGGCTGTCGGTTTCGAACGTGAAGGCGATTATGTACCTTTCGGTAACAATGACGACCGTACAGATAGTATTGCTGTCGATATCACTGAAAAGTTCATGGAATATCTGCGTCAGCACCAGACATACCGTAATGCGACTCCGACACAGTCTATCCTGACTATTACGTCTAATGTCGTATACGGAAAGAAAACAGGTGCAACTCCTGACGGTCGCGAAGGCGGTACGCCGTTTGCTCCGGGTGCCAATCCGATGAACGGACGTGATACCAAAGGGGCTATCGCTGCACTGGCTTCTGTCGCTAAGCTGCCGTTCCAGCATGCGCACGACGGTATCTCTTATACATTCGCTGTTTCTCCTGCAACGTTAGGAAAAGAACGTGATATTCAGATCGCCAATATGGTCGGCCTGTTAGACGGTTACTTTACTCCTGACGGCGGACAACATCTGAATGTGAACGTATTCGACAAGGAGCTGTTGCTCGATGCTATGGAGCATCCGGAAAACTATCCGCAGTTGACAATCCGTGTATCGGGTTATGCAGTAAACTTTGTGAAACTGACACGCGAACAGCAGCTGGATGTGATTTCAAGAACAATCAATCATTCTTTGTAATTGAAAGTTGGAAGTTAAAGGAAACATACATTCACTAGAGAGTTTCGGGACCGTTGATGGTCCCGGAATTCGTTTTGTTGTCTTTATGCAGGGGTGTCCGCTCCGTTGCCTGTATTGCCACAATCCGGATACCTGGGATAGCAAAGGTCTTGCCAAATATCAGATGACACCCGAAGAATTATTGGCTGAGGTTTTACGATATAAGAACTTTATCGCCAAGGGAGGCGTGACTGTCACCGGGGGAGAACCTTTATTGCAGGCTGAATTTCTCAGGGAGTTTTTCCGTCTTTGCCGGGAAGCCGGTATTCATACGGCGCTCGATACATCCGGCTATATCTGCACACCGAAAGCCCTGGCGGTTCTGGAATATGCCGACCTGGTCTTGTTGGATATAAAAACCATCGATCCCGAACTGCATCCCCGGCTAACGGCCGTGAAACTGGATAATACGCTACGTTTCCTGGACGAACTGGAAAAACGCGGTGTTCCGGTTTGGATACGCCATGTCATTGTGCCCGGACTGACGGATAATGACGAGGCCTTGGATAAACTGGCCGAATACATCAACCATTATACGGTTGTACAGAAGGCGGAACTCTTGCCTTATCACACGATGGGCACATATAAATACGAGGCACAAGGTCTCGACTACAAACTGAAAGAGGTAGAACCTTTATCGGCCGAACGTCTGGCAAATGCCAAAGAAATATTTAAGAAGCACGGTATCACGGTGTAACCTTATTCTGACGGCTCCCGAATGATCTTTACCGGCTGTCTGCGAACTTTGTTAACAATGCGTACACTATCGCTTTCGACACTGCTGACATCTCCTTGACAGTTGGTGAAATAGACATAATGGCCTTCATCCTTGAAACGATATACTTTACAACCGTCATGCTCGAATAAATATTCAACCTTGTAACTGGGATTATTATCAGGAGCCACTTTGGATATTGGCTTTTCAGTAATACAGGAAGGAAGACATATGATACCTGACAGTAATGTCACAGTCGAGAGTATAATAAAATTCGTTCTTTTCATATTCTTTTTCTTTTAGTCTGTTTGTGGCCAAAGGTAACTTTTTATTGTTGTAAAAAACATAGTTTTGTTCTATATTGTTACTCAAATAAAAACAGGAATAAATTATGGAACAACATCATCACGATCATCACCACCACGAAATAACCTCTTTGAACAAGGCTTTCATTATAGGTATTTCCCTGAACCTGGCTTTTGTCGTAGCCGAATTTACGGCTGGCTTCTGGTATAATTCATTAGGACTTTTGTCGGACGCAGGGCATAACCTGGGAGATGTAGCCAGCCTGGTACTGGCTATGCTGGCTTTCCGGCTGGCTAAGGTGCACCCGACTTGCAGCTATACCTATGGATATAAGAAAAGCACTGTACTCGTATCTCTTCTGAATGCGGTCATCCTCTTGGTGGCCGTCGGAATTATTATTGCTGAAAGTATAGGAAAACTGCTGCATCCGCGTCCGGTCGAGGGTGATGCGATCGCTTGGGTGGCAGGTATCGGAGTCGTTATAAATGCACTTACGGCATGGCTTTTCATGAAGGATAAGGATAAAGACCTGAATGTAAAAGGTGCTTACTTGCATATGGCAGCCGATGCACTGGTATCGGTCGGCGTGGTTGTCTCCGGAATTGTTATTGCCCATACCGGATGGTATATCATCGACCCGATTATCGGATTGTTGATTGCGATCGTTATTATTGTTTCTACCTGGGGACTTCTGCGCGACAGTATCCGTCTCTCTCTGGACGGTGTGCCGGCGGGAACGGACATCGATAAGGTGGAAAAGACGATACATTCGGTCGAAGGCGTTGAAGGCGTCCATCATCTCCATATCTGGGCGATCAGTACGACCGAAACGGCACTTACCGCCCATGTTTCCGTTGCGGATATTTCAGAAATGGAACGTATCAAACAGGAGATAAAACACGACCTTCAGCATGTGGGAATCCAACATGCTACACTCGAATTTGAAACGTCGGGATTCAAGTGCGATGGGCGCTGTTGCTCAGACTAAAACAGGTATATTATAAACCTGATTTACTGATACTCAAAGATTTTGTCTATGACTGTATAAAACCTTTCGATTGGATTTTTTGTTCTTACCTCGAATCGGCAACTTATCTTTGCACCAGTAACAAAAACAAAATAGTAATAACGATTAAAATAAAAATTCTATGGAACCTATTATCAATTCACAAGCACCCGAGTTTAAAGTTCAGGCATACCACAACGGTAGTTTCAAAACTGTAAGCAGCGACGACATCAAAGGCAAATGGGCGATTTTCTTTTTCTACCCGGCTGACTTTACATTTGTTTGTCCGACCGAGTTGGTAGATATGGCTGACAAATATGACCAGTTCCAGGCAATGGGTGTAGAAGTTTACTCTGTAAGTACAGATTCACACTTCGTACACAAAGCATGGCACGATGCTTCTGAAACGATTCGTAAAATCAAATACCCGATGTTGGCAGACCCGACAGGCGTATTGAGCCGTGCATTCGGTGTAATGATCGAAGAAGACGGTATGGCTTACCGTGGTACATTCCTGGTAAATCCGGAAGGAAAGATTAAACTGGCAGAAATCAACGATAACGGTATCGGCCGTAACGCCGACGAACTGCTTCGTAAAGTAGAAGCTGCCCAGTTCATCGCTGAACACCCGAGCGAAGTTTGCCCCGCCAAATGGAAAAAAGGTGGCGAGACATTGAAACCGAGCATCGATCTGGTCGGTAAGATCTAATAGTAAAACAGGAGGGCCGGCAACACATTGTCGGCCTTTTTTTGTTTAGCAAGATTTAAGCCATTCTATAAGTAGGAAGGCTTGATTATTACAGGTTCATTTGCCGTCTGCTTTAGCTGACGGATTACAGGCTGTCTCTCTTTTGGCTTTAGCCACATTTTTTTATATCCTGAAACATAAGAAAATGGGACTAAAGTCCAAAGATATATTCCATTATTAAGTCCGTCAGCTAAAGCAGACGGCAAATGAACCTGTAATAGCTAAGTCTTTTGACAATGGAAAAGCTATTTATAATTAAAATAAAGGATTCAACTATGTTAGATTCATCAATGAGAAATCAGTTATCCGGTATCTTTAGCGGATTGACGAACGAATATATATTTGATATACAAGTTTCTCCTGAACATGAAAGCAGGAAGGAATTATTGGAATTGCTGAACGATGTGGCTTCCTGTTCCGATAAGGTCACCGTACAGGTGGCAGACGGTGAAGGCCTGGAGTTCTCTCTGCTGAAAAACGGGGAAAAGACCGGTATTAAATTCCGGGGCGTTCCCAATGGACACGAATTTACTTCGTTGCTGCTGGCTATCCTGAACAGCGACGGCAAAGGCAAAAATATTCCCGACGAAAGTATTTGTAACCGTGTGAAGGCCCTGAACGGTCCGGTCAAACTGACTACATACGTCTCTCTGACCTGTACCAACTGTCCTGACGTTGTACAGGCTTTGAATGCCATGGCTACGCTGAACCCGGAAATCTCCCACGAAATGGTGGATGGTGCGATCAACCAGGAAGAGGTTGCTGCCATGAAAGTGCAGGGAGTACCTTCCGTATTTGCCGACGGTAAACTGATCCATGTAGGTCGTGGAGACTTTGGCGAACTGCTTGGCAAACTCGAAGCGCAGTATGGCGTGAAAGAGGAAGATCTGCCAGTGGTAGAAAAGAACTACGATGTTATCATCGTCGGCGGAGGTCCTGCCGGAAGTGCGGCAGCTATCTATACTGCCCGTAAAGGTTTGGCGGTGGCTGTTGTGGCCGACCGTATCGGCGGACAGGTGAAGGAAACTGTCGGTATCGAGAATATGATTTCTGTTTCGCAGACGACGGGGCAGCAACTGGCTCTCGACCTGATGTCGCATATGAAAGATTATCCGATCGATATCCTTGAACACCGCCGCATCGAGAAGGTGGAAGTGGAAGGACGCGAAAAGCTCTTGACAACTTCTACCGGTGAAAAACTGATAGCCCCGGCCGTTATCGTAGCAACCGGAGCCAGCTGGCGCAGACTGAATGTCCCCGGAGAGTCCGAATATATCGGACGCGGTGTCGCTTTCTGTCCGCATTGCGACGGTCCGTTCTATAAAGGCAAGCATGTGGCTGTTGTTGGCGGCGGAAATTCAGGCGTTGAAGCGGCTATCGATCTGGCAGGTATCTGTTCAAAAGTGACGCTTCTCGAATTTGCAGATGAGTTGAAAGCGGATCAGGTCTTGCAGGATAAGGCTAGAAGTCTTCCGAACGTGGAGATCTTTATGCATTCCCAGACGATGGAAGTATTAGGTAACGGTGAAAAAGTGACCGGTATCCGTATAAAGGACCGTAAGACAGAGGACGTTCGCAACATCGAACTGGATGGCATCTTTGTCCAGATCGGCCTGGCAGCCAACAGTGGTCCGTTCCGTGAGGTGGTAGACACGAACCGTCAGGGTGAAATCGTGATCGATAGTCATTGTCGTACAAGCGTTCCGGGTATCTATGCGGCCGGCGACGTATCGACTGTCCCTTATAAACAGATCATTATTTCGATGGGTGAAGGGGCCAAAGCAGCCCTGACAGCTTTCGAAGACCGGATGCGGGGAATGTTATAAGCCGCAGAACTTTCCGGAAGGCATAAAAAATAATACCCGGGTATAAATCGATTCAGAAACGTTTCTATGTCGGTTTCTATCCGGGTATTGCATTTGCATCAGTACAATTCTTTTACAGACTTTTGGGCGGATAGAGAGCTTCCCACCATTCCGGCTGCTCTTTCAGATATTTGGCGAACCAGGCATAGATGGTTTTGTTCCATTCCGCCCGTTTCTTATAATCCAGTATCTGATGGTTTTGTCCGTTTACCTGTATGAAGGCTGTCGGCTTGCCGAGTAGTTTCAGGGCGGTGAACATCTGGATACTTTCTCCTACAGGTACGTTTGTATCGACGGAGCCGTGCAGGAACAGGATCGGCGTGTTGATCTTGTCGGCATGGAGCAAGGGACTTTGTTCTACATAGATATCCCGTGCATTCCAGGGATAGCTGTTGGCTGTAGCCAGTGCACTGTAAGAATATCCCCAGTAACCTTCTCCCCAATAACTGGTAATATCGCTGATGCCGGCGTGTGAGATAGCGGCGGCGAAGATATCGGTTTTAGTTTGCAGGTGCTGTGTCATAAAGCCGCCGTAAGAGGCGCCGATGCAGCCGATCTTTTTGGCATCCACGAAACTGTGTTCCTCACAAAACTTTTTTGTTCCTTCGATGATCTCGTCTCCCGTACGTTTTCCCCAGGCATTGACGTGGCGTGCGGAGAACTCCTGTCCGAAACCGGTGGCACCGCTGGGTTGTATGATATAAACCACATATCCCAGTGCAGCATAGGTATGCGACGGATAACGGTTTTCGAGTGAGCGTTCCGTCGGACTTGTCCCGCCGTAATAATTAACGATCAGCGGATATTTCTTGCTCGGGTCGAAATGCGGCGGCAGATAGTAACGTCCGTAGATTGTATCTCCGGCAGCCGCCTGGAAATTCCAGTCGTGTACTTCGCCCAGGGTAATATCTTTCAGAATGTCTTTGGACAAGTCTTTCAGGCAAACAGACTCTTTCTCTTTCTTTTTCAGATTCATGGAGTAGAGTCGTTGTGAGTTGGAGGCGCTTTCACCGAAATAAACAAGTTCGGGGGCATTATCAGCAATTGTGAAATCCGATAATATATCTTCTTTCAGTGGAACCGGACTGATCTTTCCGTTTGCGGGATTGAGCGTATACAGGCGGACACAGTCTTTGTCTTCTCCTTGCAGGTAGATTTGTTTATCTCCGGTATTCCATGTAAATGATTGGATAGACGGATTAAAATCTTTGCTTACGGCTGTCGCCTGCTTATTGGAGAGGTCGTAGATGAACAACTGTCCGTCAGCCAGGTTGGATGTTTGTCCCGGAGCAATATTCAAGCCAATCTTGTTGAATGCCTCTCCCGAGCCGGAAACAGCCAGTTGTTTTCCGTCCGGTGAAAAACTAGCATAGTTGATGAACGGATCTTCCAGGAGTGTATCAACCTGCCTGTTCTGCAAATCCATCCGGTAAAGGATTTTTGTGCTGAACGGACGCTTCGTCAGTTCGCGCCGGCTGCTGGTGAACAGCAGATAACGGCCATCTTTCGAAATGTCGTTAAGCGAAGTGGAATTGTGGCCGTAAGTGAGGCGTTCGAGAACACCCGTTGCCAGGTCATATTTATGGAGGAAGGAACGGTTGCGCCATCCCGGCTGACGGTCGTCGGGCACGAGAATTTCTTCCATGTCTTTGTCTTTTTCCGGTCCTTTCTCGGAGATCGTGAAGATCAGAAAATCTTCTGTCGGGGCGATACTGAACCAGCCATCGGGCAAATTCTGGGAGAGGATTGTTTCGGCTTTTGTCACCGGATCGATAGTCACCAGTTCTTTTCCCTGTAATCCTTTACGGGTATAATAAAGACGGTTGCTTTGGGGCATCCAGCTGAAATTGTTCGTACTGCTTTCCATCAGTACCTGTCCGTTGGTTTTATCGGTAATTTGCTGAAAAGATGCAGTCTGTCCGCCGGGATAAGTAGTCTGATAGGAGGTAAGCAGATATTTTCCGTTGGGGGAGAGGCTGACGGAGCGGAAACGTGTTCCGTCGAACACGTCGCTGATCGTATATCTTTTTTCCGGATCGGTGGTAGCCGTGATAACAGCCTCTTTTTCCGTATCGAACGAAACTTTCAGGGTTCCGGCTTTATCGCTTTCGGCTAAATATTTGATAACGATTTCGTAACGATGAGGTTCCAGTGACAGGGAAACCTTTCCGTCGGGGGCTGTTTGTTTTTCGTTATTTACATAGACCTCGTATGTTTCCGGGCCTTTAACCTGCAAAGCCCCTTTTACATACCGGTCGCTGTTCAGATAGAAAGAGGCCAGTCCGATATGAGCAGATTGGTTGCCGGCGGGAAGTGTACTTTCTCCGTCGGCATTCGTTTCCAGCAATTGTGTACTTTGACGCACATTGTTAAACGGAACGACTGTTTTCAATAATTCTTTTTCGGTGAATTTCTTACTGTTTACGTCGAGGCTGTCTTTCAGGAACGGCTCTTTCACTTCATACGGGCCGGCATATCTGAATTGTTTGACTATGACCTCCTCTGCAAAGAGATTATAGCAGGAACAGATAGCTGCCAGAAGTAATAGGTTTCTTTTCATGGCGAATAAAATTTGATGTTTCCTGCAAAGGTATTTATTTTTTTCACAGGGAAACCTATACTTTTGAAATCCTGAAATGTATTGTAAGAAATGAAAGAAGAACTTTATTCAACCTTAATAGTGAACCAGAATAAAGTCCCTACCCCTTCTTCCGACTCCACACCCATCTCTCCGCCGAGCTTTTCTACGATGGTTTTGCAGATGGAGAGGCCGAGGCCGGTCCCTTGCTGGAAGTTGTTCAGTTTGACGAAACGTCCGAAGACTGAATCTATCTTATCCGCAGGAATGCCGCACCCGGTGTCTTTTACATAGAAACGCAGCCTGTTGCCTTCCTGTCGATAACCGAAGCGGATACTTCCCCGGGTTGTAAACTTCATTGAGTTGGTCAGCAGGTTGTTTATGACCTGGGTCAGGCGGTTTCGTTCCGTATGGATGATACATTGCGGCAGACGTTCTTCAAAAGAGATTTGAATTTCCGGATGCCGGTTCCGGATACGACTGCTTTGTTCTATCTCCGTCAGTAAAGCGTTTACGTCTACGTCCGAATAGATGAACTCCAGGGTTCCGGCCTCTATTTTGGAGAGGTCCAGTATGTCGTTGACCAATTGGAGCAATAACTCATTGTTGTTCTCGATGATCTTGATGAATTCTTGCCTTTCTTCCAGGTTTTCTTCATTGGCTAACAGGGTGGAGAAGCCGACGATCGCATTCAACGGGGTACGTATCTCATGGCTCATGTTTGCCAGGAAGGCCGATTTGAGACGGTTGGCTTCTTCGGCTTTTTCGCGTTCGCGGATTTCCTGTCTCACCTGCCAGTAGAAGCGAAATCGCATGACGAGGATAATGATCAGGGCACAGAAAAGGGCTATGATACAAATGATAGCCAGCCTGTTCCTTTCGTAGAAATTCGGGGGACGTTGATAATAGATTGCATTGCCGGGATAGAGATTGCTGTCGGTATTATGCAGTTTCAGATGCCGGTAATTCAGGTAGGTTTGTGGTTCGCCTCCGGTGTGGGGCGGAATATCGCGTGCCGGGGTACCATTTATAATCTTCTGTAAAGTGTGAATGGCATCCTGGCTGAAGTCGGATAGTGAGATGTAATGTCCTCCGGCAAAATTCCCGTTTTCCACTTGCAGGTCGGCAATGGTAAAGACCGGATAATGAGCAAACCCGTAAACGATCCGCTGTATGTTGTCGTTCAGGTAATTATTTTGTTGCATCTGTTTTGAGAACCATGAATAATATAAGATTCCGGTTTCCCGGTTATAGCGGGAGATAGTGTCCAGTAATTGTTCTGTGGAAAGTCGGGTTGTGGTGAGAAGCTGTAACTTCAGGGACGGGTAATAGCCGGCCAGCGCCTGCTCGACTTCTTTCTGTGCACAGAGGCTGATATACCGGTTGTCGGAGATGAAAGCGATATTCCTGATCTCCGGCTGTATGCGTTGCATGAGTTCAAGGGTTTCTTTGATATAAAAAGGCTGGTGGATGGCTGTTATGTTATAGCCTTCCATCATCCGGGCGGCAGGGACAAGCTCTTTGTCCGATATGTTCCGGGAAAGGAGGTTTTCGATGCAGGAAGGCATTGATTTGCGTGAGTAACAGATAAGAACGGGGATTTCTTTCCATTCTTTGTCGAATAAGGGACGGCATACCAACCATCCGGGATCGCCGATAAAGACAACGGCTTTGGGGGGAAGAGGATATTTTTCCAGTAATGAATTTCTTTTGATGCCGGCTTCGTCTGTATTTGCGATGGTCGGAACCATCAGTTCTTCTGTATGGACAGCATACTGAGAGCCGTTAAAAGATTCGTAGATAGATTGATAGATACCATTTGTCCAGACTTCGTCGTAATTGACGGAGTTCAGAACAAGGATGTATTCCTGCTTGCCTTGATTATTACCGTATACTAGTGTGAAATGGCAGAGGAAAAGGCTTAGCATGATGATTGCTTTTCGCATAAAGCCTGTATAATTTGAAGTAAAAAAGCCGCCTGAAAGACTTACTGTCGGAAAGAGGTAAGTCTTTTAGACGGCTTTTATGTTGATGTTTTACCCTATTGAATAATAATTTCGTCTACGAACAGATAGGCCGGATTACCTGCGCCGCCATGCCATGCCGGCAGCTTGTCGCTTTTGATGATCACTTCCACGTAACGGGCTTTTACCGGATCGAAGGTAATTTCCTGCGGATAGATGCCATCCTTATCGGTTTGTTTCAGGGACGGGATTGTTTGGGATACCACTTCCCTGAAGTTCTTACCGTCTTCGGATACCTTTACGGTAACTCCGGCAGCGCCCATGATCCAGTCGCCTTTGACCACATTGGTATTGAAAGCCACCTTGCTGATTTCAACCGGCTGTTTCAGGTCGATTGCCGCATCCAGGTCTTTTCCCTGGAAACCCAGCCAACGGCCGGTTTTGTAATTCGTATCACCGGTCAGGCCGTCCGTCATTTCAGGACCGCCTTTGAATTCGTATCCTTTACTCGGGGCTACACGCAAAGTAACAGGTTTTGCCGTCGATTTGCTGAAATTGATTTTTTCAGAGAATACGCGGCTGTTGCCTGTCGGACGAACGACAACGGCTTTTATGGTTGCGTTTTCCTTGATCTTTACGGGAGCTTCATATTTATTGCTTGCGCTTGTCGGTTCGCTGCCGTCGAGTGTGTAGTAGATATCACCGTCACCCATTGTGGACAGGTTTACAACGACTTCGCTGTTCTCCGTATCGGTGGTGAATTCTGCGTGAATGTCAAAGATATTCTTGGCATAGTTGTAACCCAGGTGGTCATACAGTTTTGTCATACGGACCAGGCGGGGCAGGAAACTCTGGTATTCTTTCTTGCTCGGGTCGGTCCACTGCACTTCGGCAAGGGCGGCCATACGCGGCATAACCATGTATTCAACCTGTGAGAACGTCGGGATATATTCAGTCCAGAGGTTTGCCTGTACACCGATCACATATTTCTTATATTCGTCAGGAATACCGGCAGTCGGTTCCAGTGAATAAACCCGTTCCAACGGCAGGTAACCACCGATAGCCATCGGTTCATTTTCCGTATCGGTAGACTGGTAATAGTCGAAATAAAGATACGTATTCGGAGTCATGATCACGTTGTGATGCTGTTTAGCCGCTTCGATGCCGCCGTCCACACCACGCCAACTCATAACTGTAGCATTCGGAGCCAGTCCGCCTTCCAGTATCTCGTCCCAGCCGATGATATGGCGGCCTTTGCTTTCGACGAATTTCTCCATCTGTGAGATCACGGAACTTTGCAGATATTCTTCCTTACTGTGTTTCTTATCGCCTTTGATGCCTTCTGCCTTGATACGAGCCTGGCATTTCGGGCATTTTTCCCAGCGTACCTTCGGACATTCGTCACCTCCGATATGGATATATTCGGATGGGAACAGATCGATCACTTCGGACAGTACATCTTGCAGGAATTCCATCGCTTTAGGATTACCGGCACAGATCACATCTTCGGAGACACCCCATTGCTGCCATACATCGTACGGACCGCCTGTGCAACCCAGTTCCGGGTAAGTAGCCAATGCCGCCTGCTGGTGTCCGGGAAGGTCGATTTCGGGAATGATCGTGATAAAACGTTCTTTGGCGTAGGCAATGACGTCGCGGATTTCGTCCTGAGTATAGAAGCCGCCGTAAGGCTGGCCGTCGTATTCGCCGGTGTTATGCCCGATCACGGTTTGTTTGCGTTGGGAGCCGATTTTCGTCAGTTCCGGATATTTCTTGATCTCGATACGCCATCCCTGGTCGTCTGTCAGATGCCAATGTAACGTGTTCATATTGTGCAATGCCAATATGTCGATGTATTTCTTAATAGAATCAGCCGGGAAGAAGTGGCGCGACACATCCAGATGCATTCCGCGATAAGCGAAACGGGGATAGTCGTTGATCGTTACGGCCGGGAGTTCGATGTTCATCCCCTCGGCCACTGCGGGAATCGATTTGCGTAAAGTCTGTACGCCGTAGAATACGCCGGCTTCGCTCGCGCCAGCAATCTCGATTCCTTCCGGAGTAACGGTCAGCCGGTAACCTTCAGGGTTGGAGATACTTTTGTCGACCGACAAATGGATCGGCTTGGAACTTTTTGCCGTCCCCACTTTCGGGGCATAGCCGGTTGCTTCCTTAATATAAGAAGCCAGGAACTCGCCAGCCTGTTTCAGTAAGTCATTCCCTTCCGGGTAAATGATAGAAGTAGAAGGCGTTAACACAAAAGAGCTTCCATTGACCATGGAAACTTCCTGCGGAAGAGGGATGATGCCGTAATCGCCTTTCGCGACTTTACCATCGGAACATGCCATCATTCCGGCAAAAGCTGCACATAACAGCGTTAGTTTGCTTAGTTTATTCATGCGTTATTAAAAGTTATAAATGATAATGTCTTTTTCCTGTATTTTATGATCTGTAACAGATTGTTTCCAAAGATAGTGATTTATTTTATTTCTGAAATGAATCCGGATGGTAATCGGTAAACTTACTATATTTCTATTGTTTTATCTTTCTTGAAAAAGTCGTTGACTTTCTTTACCGTACTGCATCTGGTATAAGCATCATGACAGTAAATAAGGACTTGGCTTTCCCTGGCGGCTTCTTCCAGCATGCGGACTTTTTCCTGATAAGAAGTGACCGGGAAAGTATCGTAAGCCGAAATCCACTCCGGCGAAACACTGGCTGCCAGGGGAATCACGTCTCCGGCAAAGACGAAAGTCTGTCCGCCGGTTTGAATATAAGGTACGATCTGCCCCGGCGTATGTCCGTCGAAGAGGCGCAGGTCGATGTCCGGACAAAGCTGCGTGTCGGCATCGATGAGGCGCAGTTGCCCGTTGTCGGCTATCGCCTTCATGTTTTCTATGAAGTAAGAATCCTTTTCCAGTGCGTTCGGATGCAGGAAATTTTCCCATTGCCTGCGGCTGACCCAGTATGTTGCGTTGGGAAAAGCCGGATAGATTTCTCCCGTCTCTTCATTTTTTAAGGTTGAATAACCGCAATGGTCAAAATGCAGGTGGGTGAGGACAACGTCCGTCACTTGTCCGGGCGAGATGCCGCGCTTATGTAATTCTTCCCCCAGATCGACCAGGTCGAAGAAATTATAATAGCTCAGTTGCCGGAGATGTTTCGTGCCTGCTCCGTTGTCGATAAGGATCACTTTTTCAGGAACGGTTGATATGAGCAGGCTCCTCATTGCCAGGACGCAGCCGTTTGTTTCGTTGCTGGGGTAACGCCGGCTCCAGGCAGTTTTCGGAATCGCTCCGAACATGGCGCCGCCGTCTGCATAAAAGTAGCCCGTATCGATTATCTGTATATCCATTTCACTTTTTTTGTGTCAAAGATAAGCATGTTTTTTCTATTCCTTATACGTTGATGCTTGATGAAAATGTGTACATTTGCGACAAATTCAAAGTGATGCGAAAAGTTCATTTAATCTCCGTAACCGAACCTCTTGTGCTTGACCTGGCTTTGGCTATTCATGAGAAGGGATATGATGTGAGTGTTTCCGGCAATGGTATAACAGAAGATGTGATAGCAAAGCTGCACGCTGCCGGTTGTACTTGTCATGGAAACGGTTGGTTTCCGGAGAGATTAACAAAGGATAATAATTTTGTCGTTCTGGGTGCCACTGTCAAACAGGATAATCCGGAACTGATAAGAGCTAAGGAATTAGGGTTATTAATTCTCTCTATACCTGAATTTATTTTTCAGCGGACTAAAGAGAAGACACGGGTAGTTGTTGCGGGAAGCCGCGGAAAGAAAACAATTATCTCGATGATTATTCGTGCCCTTCAGCGGCAGAAGCTGGCCTTCGACTATGCCCTGACCAGTGAGATTCCTTTGTTGCCGAACCGTGTACATATGAGCTATGAAGCACGTATCGCCCTGATCGAAGGAGATGAACATGTTACGTCTGCTTTGGAGAAACGTTTTCAGCTGGAGTTTTTCCGTCCCCATATCGCGATATTGACCAATCTGTCATGGACGCCGGATACCGACCATCCCACTCCGGATGCTTATTATGATACGTTCAGAAACTTCACGACCCTGATCGAACGTGAAGGCAAACTGATCTATTTTGAAGGCGACCCGGCTGTGAAGCAACTGGCAGAGGAAGTGCGCGAGGATATTACAGCTATCTCTTACGGCGAACATCCTGTGATCGAGAAAGACGGGGCGACGTTCCTCCAGACCCGTTACGGGGATTTCCCGATACATGTCCCGGACAGTTATTTCCTGACAAACCTCAATGCTGCACGTCTGGCATGCCGTCAGTTAGGTGTTAAAGATGCTGATTTCTATCGGGCGATATCCGAATATAGTGTATCTTTGCAACCATGATTGTAGCGAAGCAAAAAAGAAAAGAAAATATAGCCGAGTATTTGTTATACATGTGGCAGGTGGAAGACCTGATACGTGCCAACCAGTTTGACCTCGATTCGATCCGCCGTACGGTGATCGCCCAATACGACCAGCCGGACGAAGTGAAGGAAGAAATAGCCGGATGGTATGAGGAACTGATTGAGATGATGCGTAGCGAAGGTGTCAAGGAAAAAGGACATATCCAGTTGAACAAGAATGTCATCATTGCCCTGACCGACCTGCATCTGCGGCTGCTTAAATCTACGAAAGAAATGGTTTACGGGGCGGCCTACTATAAAACGCTCCCTTATATAGTACAACTCCGCGCAAAATCCGGAGGAGAGGACTTACCTGAACTGGAGACCTGTTTTAATGCAATCTATGGCTATCTGCTTCTCCGTATGCAGGGAAAGACCGTTAGTCCGGAAACGCAGGAAGCGATCAAACAGATCAGTTCTTTTCTGGCCCTCCTTGCCGAAAAGTATCGTGAAGATATGAACGGAGAATTGAAATTAGAAGATTAATGACATGAAAACAATTCTGGTAACCGGTGCCAATGGGCAACTGGGTAATTCGATTCGTTTGTTTGCCGGCAAATATTCCGGATATAATTTCCTGTTTACAGATGTCGACACGTTGGACATTACCGATCCTGCTGCTGTGCGGGCGATGATAAAGGACAACGGGGTGAACTATATATTGAACTGTGCCGCCTATACGGCTGTCGATAAGGCGGAAGACGACGAGGCCCTGTGCCGCCGCATCAATACTTTTGCTGTCGGTGTACTGGGTAAAGCGGCACATGAGGCGGGAGCTAAAATGATTCACGTCTCTACCGATTATGTATTTAGCGGAACAAACTGTCGTCCTTATGTGGAGACCGATGCCACCCGTCCTGTTTCGGCTTACGGCCGGACCAAATTGGCCGGTGAAGAGATTTTACAAGAAGTTTGTCCAGATGCGGTGATTATCCGTACTGCCTGGTTATATTCGGAGTTCGGGAATAATTTCGTGAAGACCGTGCTCCGTCTGGGAAAAGAACGGGATGAGCTCGGTTTCGTATTCGACCAGATCGGGACGCCGACTTATGCAGGCGACCTGGCAGCAGCCATTCTCACGGTGGTTGACTCTGGCGAGCGGGATGCCTTTGTGCCGGGGATTTATCATTTTTCCAATGAAGGTGTTTGCAGCTGGTATGATTTTACGGTGAAAATCCTTGAGGTGGCCGGAATAGAATGCCGTGTCCGTCCGATCGAAACGAAAGATTACCCGACAAAGGCGGTCCGTCCTCCTTATAGTGTGTTGAATAAGAAGAAGATAAGAGAAACATACGGCATTGTCATCCCGCATTGGGAAGAGAGTCTCCGCGTTTGCATGGAGAAACTGTAGGTTGTTGATAACCCTGTTGATATGTTGATAAGTATGTTGAAAACCCTGTTCATAACCCTGTTTGAAATAAAATAAACGATATAAAAATGAGTCAGTATTCAGAAGAGATTAAAAGAAGAAGAACGTTTGCTATTGTCAGCCACCCGGATGCCGGTAAGACCACATTGACGGAAAAACTACTGTTGTTCGGTGGCGCGATCCATGTGGCAGGAGCTGTTAAGTCCAACAAGATCAAAAAGACAGCGACCTCCGACTGGATGGAAATAGAAAAACAACGTGGAATCTCCGTTGCAACCTCTGTGATGGCTTTCGACTATGACGACCATAAAGTAAATATCCTCGATACCCCGGGCCACCAGGACTTTGCCGAAGATACTTTCCGTACGTTAACAGCCGTAGACAGTGTAATTATTGTAATCGACATTGCCAAAGGTGTGGAAGCCCAGACCCGTAAGTTGATGGAAGTCTGCCGTATGCGCAAGACACCGGTGATCGTGTTTGTCAACAAGATGGACCGTGACGGTAAAGATCCTTTCGACCTTCTGGATGAGATAGAAGAAGAATTGCAGATAAAGGTACGCCCTCTGAGCTGGCCGATCGATATGGGACAGCGTTTCAAAGGGGTATATAATATATATGAACAGAAACTCGACCTCTATACGCCGAGCAAACAGTATGTGACGGAAAAGATCGAGTTCAACGATATCAACAGCCCGGAGCTGGAAAACCATATCGGCGATACGCTGGCTGAAAAGCTGCGTGCGGACATCGAGTTGATCGAAGGCGTTTATCCGGAGTTCGATGTGGATACGTATCTGAAAGGGGATATCGCCCCTGTCTTTTTCGGCTCTGCCCTGAACAACTTCGGTGTGAAGGAGTTGCTGGATTGCTTTATCAAGATTGCTCCGTCTCCCCGTCCTATCCAGGCGGTGGAACGTGTGGTTGAACCGGAAGAGGATAGCTTTACCGGCTTTATCTTTAAGATACATGCCAATATGGACCCGAACCATCGCAGTTGTATCGCTTTCGTGAAGATCTGTTCCGGTCGTTTCGAGCGTAACGCTCCTTATAAACATGTCCGCTTCGGCAAACAAGTGCGTTTCAGTAGCCCGACTGCTTTTATGGCACAGAAGAAGGAGACGGTGGACGAGGCTTTTGCCGGTGATATTATCGGTTTGCCGGATACCGGGAATTTCAAGATCGGCGATACGCTGACTTCCGGTGAAGAACTTCATTTCAAGGGATTGCCCAGCTTTTCTCCGGAAATGTTCAAATATATTGAAAATGCCGACCCGATGAAAGCCAAGCAATTGAACAAAGGTATCGAACAGTTGATGGACGAAGGTGTGGCACAGCTTTTCACCAACCAGTTCAACGGCCGTAAGATCATCGGTACGGTAGGGCAGTTGCAGTTTGAGGTTATCCAGTACCGCTTGCTGCATGAGTATGGCGCACAATGTAAATGGGAACCGATCAGCCTGTACAAAGCCTGCTGGATCGAGAGTGACAATCCTGTTGCTTTAGAAAATTTCAAGAAACGTAAATCCCAGTATATGGCGCTCGACAAAGAAGGGCGTGACGTCTATCTGGCCGATTCCGGTTATGTGCTGACCATGGCACAGCAGGATTTTCCGGATATCAGGTTCCATTTTACTTCGGAATTCTGATAAGGAACGTGTCCGGCTTTGCCGCTTTTCACCATAAATTGGGGGATTGGGATTCATTCAAAATTTATCAGAATTGAGCTATTTTCTTTAATGGGGCTTTGCCCCATGCCGCAGGCTCTCTTTTGCCGTCAGTTTCAACTGACGGATAGATAAACCTTCCGGTTTTACCGGATTCCTCTGTGGGTTTCAACCCCTTTTCCTGATATGTATAATGAAAGGGGATAAATCCCACAGAGGAAGAGGCTTTGCCTCCTGTATTTAGAACCGTTGGTTGAAACCAACGGCAAAATAGAGCCTGCGGCACGAGGCTCGCCTCGTTAAAAGACACCGTAGATAGTTCAGTTTTTTCTATATTTGAACCTTTTCCAATAAGGTTTTTCTGCAAATCAACCATCATACTGTCATAAATGGATGTAATGTGTTTATTACTAATCTATTAGTGTATGATAGTTGAAAGCCACAACTATCATATCACCTATCATACCCTCATTTTATCCGGGCATATGATACATATTTAACAAAATCATTGCTCTTTTACCTCCCGAAAAATCACTGTAAAGAAGAGTATTCTGCATCTCATATTGCTCTTCCCTACTTAATAATTTCTCTAAAACAATAGACTAATTCTCCGGGAATACTTGCTTTTTGTTTTTAAGATGCCCGTTTCGACTTGTTTTACACCCGGATGTCGACGATGCTCAGACCCGGGTGTAAAGGTTGTTGAGACCTGGGTGTCAGGCAACATAAATAACTATACTGTTGAAAATAAGCAATATACTTAGTAGAAAAAGACTGTAGTGTATCAGATTTCAAGACAAGGTTATGACGGATTATGACAGTTAAATGATAGTTGAAAATGATAGCTGTCATGGTGTAATATGCTTATTACATGCGTATTAAAAGAGAATATGATAGTATGATAGTTCATTTTGATAATGCAATTAGATTATCTACTCTCCCTCCCCTTTGGGTATTCTATTTACAAAATATTTTTTATCTCTTCCAGGCTGCTGACCGTATAGGTCGGGGTAAACTCCTGGGGCGGCAGTCCCTGCGGGTTGAACCAGAGTTGGTCGATCCGCGATTGGCGGGCACCGAAGATGTCGGCCTCGAAGCAGTCGCCGATCATCAGCGTTTCGTTGCGGCGGGAGTTGGTATTGATCAGGGCAAAGTCGAAGATGCCCTTGTGCGGTTTCTGGATACCGGCGTCTTCCGACAGGATCATCCGCTTGAAATAAGGTGCCAGGCCGGAGTTGCGCAGTTTCTTGTCCTGCACTTCGCGGAAGCCGTTCGACAGGATATACAGGCGGTAGGAAGGACGAAGATATTCCAGCAGTTCGATCGCGCCGGGAACCAGCCGTGTCTTGGTGGTCGTGCGCCTGAGGAAATCATTGTTGACGGCCAGTACCGCCTGGGTATCTTCGATGCCCATCGGGCGCAGCATATAACGGAAGCGGTCGATGATAAGCGTCTGCCTGTCGATCTCTCCCGCACGGTATTGCTTCCAAAGCAGTTCGTTGTGCGGCCAATAGATAGCAAAGAAAGCCTCGAAGGAGGCATAATACCGGTCAAAGTGGTGATCGGTATAAAGCTCTTCGAGGCATTCTTTATTATTATGGTACGTATCCCAAAGGGTATCGTCCAGATCTATAAAGAGGTTTTTGTATTTCATCATCCTACTTCGATCACCAGGTATTTGCCCAGGCTCCAGAATGTTTTCGGGTCTGTGATGTTCAGTGTCAGGTTGCCGTCTTCGTCTTTCACGAATTCGTAAGAACCTTCCGGATGGTTGGATTTCAGTTTTGCCTTTGCTGCAAACAAAGGAATTTCCTTTACTTCACGAACGTCGACAGAGATGAAGTAATCCTTGTTGAAACCGCTCTGCAATACTTTTGATTTGGAGAAAAGGCCACCGCCGGAAAGGATTTTCTGGTCTTTCAGTTCTTTTGCCGTGCCGAAGCAGTAGTAAGCCGTGTTGAGCGCTTTGTCCTGTTCGCCCAGCTTTTCAGATTGGGCGGCAGCTGTTGTAGCCAGGTTTTCCACATCTTCGTTCAGTGAAGAGACCATTTCGTCCAGTTCCTGGATACGTACATTTTTCTTTGCCAGGTCTTCCTGCAAAGCGACGATCATCGTAGCTTTCTGGTCCAGTTCGGAAGAAAGGCGGCTGATTGTTTTCCGCAGGGCTGCCGATTGGATACCGCTCTTTTTCAGCTTGTCTTCCAGCTGGCTGATCGTTTCCTTGTTCTTTTTCAGTGTTTCGCTGATCAGTTGCATGTTCTGCTTGATCTGTTCGCGGTTGCTTTTGCTGAATTCACCGCCAGTCTGCTGCTGAAGGTTCAGATAGTTTTCCGCATCGCGGATAGACTGTATGTCTGCCTCTACATCATTTAATGTAGTGAGGATCTCGTTCATTTCGCTGGTCGCTTTCGTATTCTCGATCTTCAGAGAATCGTTTTCGGCTTTCAGCTTTTTGTATTCGGCTGAGTTCTGTCCGCAGGAAACCAGCAATGTCGCGCAGGTACAAGCTAATAATAACTTCTTCATGTTCTTTTTGTTTTTTGAGTTAAACATCTTTTTCTGTCTCTTTTTCCTTTTTATCTTTTAAGCCTGCTAATACAATAACAATCTCACCTCTCGGATCGTTCACGGTAAAATGTGCTATAACCTCTTCCAGGGTTCCGCGGACGGTCTCTTCGTGCAGCTTGGATATTTCGCGCGACACGGATACTTGTCGGTCGGTTCCGAAGAATTCGGCTAGTTGGGTTAGCGTCTTTACCAGTCGGAAAGGTGATTCGTAAAAAATGATCGTCCTGTATTCGACGGCCAACTCCTTCAGGCGGGTCTGACGGCCTTTCTTCTGGGGAAGGAATCCTTCGAAACAAAACTTTTCGTTCGGTAGCCCGGAGGCCACGAGGGCCGGAACAAATGCGGTTGCTCCCGGCAGACATTCCACGTCGACACCCTGCCGCACACATTCCCTGACAAGCATAAAGCCCGGGTCGGAGATGGCCGGTGTCCCGGCGTCGGATACGAGTGCGATGTTTTCGCCGCCTTTGATGCGGGAAGCGATCTGCTCCACAGTCTTATGTTCGTTGAACTTGTGGTGCGACTGCATCTTGTTCTGTATCTCGAAATGTTTCAGCAGAATACCGGTCGTGCGGGTGTCTTCGGCCAGGATCAGGTCGGCTTCCTTCAGCACACGGATGGCCCGGAAGGTCATGTCTTCCAGGTTTCCTACGGGAGTCGGTACAACTGTTAACTTTGCCATAATTTTCAATTCTTCAGAGGAATCGTTTTTCCAATAGCTTGATGAAGTCGGCTACGGCTTCATCTTCTATGTTCCATTTCAGTTCGTTATTCAGGTAGGTTACCGATTCTTCATACGAATGGATCTCGTTGAGGTCGGTAATCGCCTTGTTCATTTTCTCTTCATTGCCACCGAACAGTTCGCGACGGAAACGGAAGCGATCGTTCAGGCTGAACGCCTTGCGGAAGTCGGACAGGTTCTTCTTCTCCAGAATGTCACTCAGGAAAACACTTTGCTTTTCCGAAGTGACGGATTTATGGGGAGGTTCGGGCTGAGTTTTATGTCCTACCGGTCCGATAGGGCGTACCGGTTCGGGCTGTACGGCGACGGCCGGTTCCGGGATAATAACTTCCTCTTTGACTGTTTCCGGTTGACGGACCGGCTCCGGTTGGACGGTAACCTTTTCCTCGGTAACGATTTCCGTCTTTTCGATGATAACTTCCTGTACGGGTTCCACCTTTGGCTCCGGGACGATTACGGGTTCTGCGACCGGCTCTTCTTTTACTTCCGGTTCTTTTATTTCCGGTTTGTATTCTTCAGGAGCGGGTGCTGTGGTGGCAACCGGGTTGGGAAGTGACTGTATCAATGCCTGATGGGCTTCCATTTGTTTACGTAACATTTCAATCTGTGCAGTTTCCAGCGAATGCAGGTCATTCAGTATTTTATGCGTCAGATTGAATGTCTGGCTAAAGAAGGAGACCGGATATACTTCTGCGTCGCGCATACCGGCTATCAACGTCTCCAGTTCCTTGATATCAAGTAACAGATAATCTATTTTTTCTTTATTTGCCATTCCTTTATTTTAATTTGCAAGAGGCGTTGTGTCCCAAAAGGCACTATTTGCGACCTCTCTGTCTTATATTGCAGCAAAAATAACTATTTCTATTTATGTAACGTACTTAATATGTGAAAAAGTGTGCTGTCACTCAACAAATTCATCCGGTAAATTAACCAGATACAGCCGATGGGTGGCACGGGTGAAAGCGGTATACAGCCACCGGTAGAAATCTTCTCCCAGCATTTCTTCCGTCATATATCCGATATCGAGGAAGACATTCATCCATTGTCCGCCCTGTGCCTTATGGCAGGTGATAGCATAGGCATATTTTACCTGCACTACATTGTAATGCGGATCGGCTTTCATCTTCTTCATTTTTCCGGCCTTGGTGGGGATATCGTCATAATCTTCCAGGATGGTGAAGAACAGCTTGTCGTTTAGCTCTTTCGGCAGGGCAGGGGTGTCGGTCTGTAGGGTGTCGAGCAGTATCTTTATATCCAGTTCCAGGTCGTAATCCTGAAAGCGGACGGTCACATCGGCAAAGCGAAAGCCGTAAAGCTCGGTCGTCCGTCTGACACGGAGTATCTGTACGATTTCGCCGTTGGCGATGAAGTCCATTTCCTTGCAGTCGCTGGTCCAGTAATAATTGTTTTTGGCAACCATTAAGCGGTCGCCGGCCGATAATTCTTCTTCCCGGTACAGTATCCGGTTGCGGATGCCGTTATTGTAGATGGTGGCTCGTTTGTTGGAGCGCGTGATGATCATTGTTTCTTCGATCCCGTCATGGCTGTAGGCCGATGATATTTCCTCGATCAGTTCATCCCCGTTGACCTTTCTGAAGTCGGTGAAACCTTTCAACTGAAGTTTAGGATAGATTTCTACGGTGTTATTCCGCAACGCATCCCGCAAACGGGTTGCATTGAGCAGAATACCCGAATCTCCGCTTTGCCTGACGACCTGTGTCAGGGTGATTTCCTGTACTTGCAGGTTGTATCCTCTGAGTATTTCCGGGTTGAGTGCCGGACTTTCGGTTTGCATGACAGGCGGCAACTGGGCTACGTCGCCCATCAGGATCAAGCGGCAGTTCTCCCCCGAATAAACATATTGTATCAGGTCGTCGAGCAACCGTCCCGTCCCGAAAGAAATCGAGTCGATTCCGTCATTGGAAATCATAGACGCTTCATCAACAATAAATAACGTATCTTTATGTAAATTATCAGCAGGCATGAACCCGGTAGGCTCGTTGGAGAATGCCTTCTGGCGGTAAATCTTTTTATGGATCGTATAAGCCTTTTGCCCCGAATAGTTCGAAAAAACCTTAGCAGCCCTGCCGGTTGGAGCCAGCAGAAATGTTTTTTGTTGCAGTTCGCTCAGGGTTTTGACCAAGGCACCGACCAACGACGTTTTTCCGGTTCCTGCGTATCCTTTCAGCAACAGGAGTGTGTCCGATTCCACCGAAAGCAGAAAATCCGTGAGCGTTTTTAATGCAGAAAACTGGTCTTCTGTCGGATTATGTGGGAAATTTTGCGTAATTTGGCGGCTTAAATAACTATTTATCATTTTGATTGCAATAATTTTGGTGATAAAGGTAGTGTATTAAATATTCTTTTTTAAATTTGCCGAACGAAATAAATTCAAAAAAACAATACAAACCATGAAAGTTACATTAAAGATTTTATTAGCTGCTGCAGTTCTCCTGCTAGTTTACATTTGCTACAGAAGCATCATGACGCCGATCGAATTCAATGAAGAAAAAGATGCGCGTGAAAGTCTTATTAAAGCTCGTCTGATCGATATTCGTAAAGCTCAGATCGAGTACAAGAATGTGTATAAGACTCATGCTGGTAGTTTCAATGACTTGGTTAAGTTCCTGAAGGAAGATAAGCTTCCGTTCTTGATCAAGGAAGGTGTTTTGACTGACGAGCAGCTGGAAAAAGGTATGACAGAGAAAGAAGCTGTGAAGAAAGGTTTGATCAAACGTGATACTATCTGGGTCCTGGCAAAAGATACATTGTTCGGTACCAGCTACAATGCTGATGATCTGGCCAATGTTCCGGGAACAAGCGTTAAGTTCTCTATGGATACAGCTACACTGACTTCCGGTTCCGGTTATACTGTAAAAGTATTTGAAGCAGGCGTTAAGTATGACGATTATCTGGGTGACCTGGACAAACAGTTGGTTGTAAACCTGAAGGACAAAGCTGAAAAGCTGGAAAAATATCCGGGTTTACGTGTTGGTTCACTGACTGAAATTAATAACAACGCAGGTAACTGGGAATAATCAATTGCTTATGACTATCAGTATTCCTGATACGTTGACTGCTGATAATTCTGGAAAATACATAATGTCCATCCGGCTTAGGTCGGATGGACTTTCTTTTTCAGGATACAGCCCTTCGGAGAGCGAGACTTTCTTTTACAGAAACGTGGAGTTCGACCGGACGAAGCCTTATGTCTCTTCCCTGAAAGAGTTTTTCTTTGAGCACGAGTTTATGACTTATTCGTATAGGCGGACGAACCTGGTTTGTGTCACGCCGCAGTATACGGTGGTGCCGGAGGAAGTCTTTACGGACAAGCAGAAAATGGATCTGCTGTCGTTTACGTTTTCTGCCCCGGAGAATAAATGTCTGCATAATTTGCTGACACGTGAGGCGGCGGAGGTCGTGTTCGGCATGAATGAAGAGGTGTATGAGTTTTGTTCCCGCTCGTTGATCAATCCGTCGTTCATCCACCATATTACTCCCCAGTTGGCTTTATGGAAACAGCAGAGCCGTATGTTGATCCCCCGGCAATTGTATGTAGTGCTGCACCGGAAGATGATGGACGTGGTTTGTTTTGCACAGGGGAAACTACTTTTTGTAAATACCTTTGAGTATGATAAGCCGGATGATATCCTGTACTATATATTATATGTATGGAAACAGGTCGGTATGGACCAGGAGAGGGACCAGCTTCATATCTATGGAGGTGTCTCCCTGCGTAACAGCATAACAACTACATTACGTAATTATATACAATATATCAGTCCGGCCGAGATACCGTCGGATGCTTATTTGTTGGGTGCCGAGGTTGTTCAGGCCCCGTTGGATTTAATAGCTTTATCTGTATGCGAATTATAAGCGGAATATATGGCCGGAGGCGTTTTGACGTACCGTCTTCTTTCAGTGCACGGCCGACTACTGACTTTGCGAAAGAGAATCTCTTTAATGTGATCAACAACCTGACCGACCTGGAAGGTGCCGATGCGCTGGACCTGTTTGCCGGAACGGGGAGTATCTCTTTCGAACTACTGTCGAGAGAATGCAAAAGCGTGACGGCTGTCGAGAAGAACAATGCACATGCCTCTTTCATCGCAAAGGTAGCGAAAGAGTTAAAGACAGATTCACTTCATCTGATCCGTGGCGATGTGTTCCGTTATCTTCATTCGGCACCGAAACAGGGTTTTGATTTTATCTTTGCCGATCCCCCTTATGCGCTGAAGGAACTGCCGGAGGTCCCTGCCTTGGTTTTTGAGCGTGACTTATTGCGTGACGGCGGTATCTTCGTGATGGAGCATCCGAAAACGAATGATTTCTCCCACCTACCGTATTTTGACCAGCAACGTGTATACGGTTCGGTGAATTTCAGTATTTTCATAAAAGAAGAAAAGGCTTAAAGGAGCGGCGAGAACAGGCGCATGAACGATTCGGCGAGGCGCTGTTTGATTGGCCGTTTTAGCCAGCGTGAAGGAATCAGCCGTTCGCAGCTGTGCATATCGTGCATGAACACCCGCTTCATCTGTATGGCGAAAGATGGTTGATAGACGAATGCATTTATCTCGAAATTGTGTTCGAAGCTCCGGAAGTCCATATTGGCTGATCCGATGCAGGCAAGCGCATCGTCGGTTATCATCAGTTTGGAATGGAGGAATCCCGGCTCATAGAAATATACTTTCACACCAGCCTTCACCATCTCATCGATAAAAGAGTGTGTCGCCATATTAGCGCTGCGGGTATCCGAGCGTTTGGGTAACATAAGGCGTACATCGATACCTCCTAACGCTGCGATCAGCAGTGCCTGGTTCAATCCTTCGGTCGGAAGGAAATAAGGGGTTTGTATATAAATGTACTTTTTGGCATTAGCGATGGCAAAGATATAGGCCTGCAACAGCGTGCGCCATTGCCCGACCGGACCACTGGTAGCTATCTGCATAATATTGTCGTCATGGTATATCGGAGTCGGCGGATAATATATTTTGTCGTTCAGCAATTTCTTACTGATAACATACCAGTCGATCAGGAAAGCGGACTGGAGGCCGTGTACTCCTTTTCCTATTATCCTGAAATGAGTATCGCGCCAGATACCCCATTCCGTACCTTTCTCATAGCGATCGGCAATATTCATACCGCCCATATAGCCGATCTGCCCGTCTATAACGACAATCTTCCGGTGATTCCGGTAGTTCACTTTGCTGGTGAAGACCGGGAATGCTACTTTCAGGAAGGCATATACCTCAATTCCGGCTTCCTGCATTTCGTCGAAGAAACTGTTTTTTACGTTCCAGCAGCCTACGTCATCGTATAATACCCGCACCTGGACCCCTTCTTTTGCCTTTGCAATCAGGGCATCTTTGAACCGTGTCCCGACTTCATCGTCACAAAAGATATAATATTGAAAGTGGATATGATGTTTTGCCTTTTGTATATCATTCAGTAAATCCTTGAATTTGTCAGCTCCGTTCGTATATATTTTAATATCGCTGCCATAGAGCAGGGAAGACTGATTGTTGTTACTCAGTAACGTGACTAACGGTTGGTACGGACCGGGGACAGTACAGACGTCCTGTGGTAGTTTGCCTTCCTGCGGTCGTTTCATAATACGTTTGTAGGTTCTTCGGGAGATGATACGCTGTTTTCGGTTGTCCTGTCCGAAGAAGAAATAGAACAGCAGGCCGATACCCGGAGCCAGCAACAATACGATGACCCAGGGAATGGTTTTTAACGGATTTCTGTTTTCCGCTATAATAACCAGAACCAATCCCAGGATGGTGACGGAGTATAATATAATGAATATTACTCCAACGACCCATTGTATGTGTATGGCTGCCAGCATTCTTTTTATACTTTGTTACAGGTTGATAAAGGTAGTAAGGTAATTTGTAAATAACAAATCTTTACTACATTTGCCGGATATATCAAATAAAAGAAGATGATTACATATATTATTATAGGTATAACCGTTTTAGTGTCTTATCTCTGTTTCAATAATGCGGAATTGTTCCGTAAGCTGGCGTTGATCCCTTATCGCACGGTAAAGAAGAATGAATGGTACCGGTTGATAACGCATGGTTTCGTTCATGCGGATATGACGCACCTGTTAGTCAATATGTTTACGTTCTGGTCGTTCGGAACCTATATAGAAACGGTCTTCGGTTATCTGGGTTTCGGAACCTGGGGATTTCTGGGACTTTATTTCGGAGGGATGATCTTTGCTTCCATTTATGATCTGGTGAAACATCACAATGATCCTTATTATGTCTCCATTGGAGCATCGGGAGCCGTATCGGCGGTTCTGTTTTCCTATATATTGTTCGACCCCTGGAGTAAAATATTACTGTTTGCGATCATTCCTGTACCGGGAATTATCTTTGGAGTAGTTTACCTGGCTTATTGTCAATATATGGCTAAACGTGCGGGAGACAATATCAACCACAATGCCCATTTTTACGGGGCGGTATATGGTTTTCTGTTCCCGGCTTTACTTAATCCTTCATTGATAAAAGCCTTCCTGTCTCACTTTTAGACGGAAGATTTTCAGAATATAATACTGTTCAAGTGTTTGTATTTTAAGGTATTATTTATAGATTTGTGGAAATATCTCAATTTCTCTAATACCATAATGCAGACATAATGAAAAGAAGAAACTTCATCAGGAGTGGGGCATTGGCTCTTGCCGGCTTCACTATTTTACCCCGTCACATTTTAGGTGGAACGAATTTTGTCGCTCCCAGCGATCAGATAAATCTCGGGATTATCGGTTGTGGGGCACAGGGACGCTGGACGTTAGCTCCCGAGTTTGCCCGCCGTGCGAATCTGATCGCAGCATCCGACTGTGAATCCCGGCAGTTGAATGCCATGCAGGCAATTGTCGAAAAAGAAACCGAAAAGGCAAAAGGACAGGCCTATAAAGGTTTTAAATTGTATGCCGACTATCATGAACTACTGAACCGCAGCGATATCGATGGCGTGATTATTGCCACACCGGATCACTGGCATGCGGTACAGACTATTGAAGCCTGCCGTGCCGGAAAAGATGTGTATGTGGAGAAACCCATGTCGCACAGTATCGAGGAAGGACGTGCCATGGCCGATGCCGTAGAGAAATATAACCGGGTATTGCAGGTCGGCAACATGCAACGTTCATGGCGAAACTTCCGCCATGCCTGTGAACTGGTCCGTAATGGGTATATCGGTGAGATAAAAGAAGTAAAAGTTTCCATCGGACCTCCTCCTGTTAAATATGATCTTCCGGCGCAACCGGTTCCCAAGACGCTGGACTGGGAAATGTGGATCGGGCCGGCTCCCATGAATGTATATAATGAGGAACTGGCTCCGCCTATGGAACGGAATATGTTCCCGAACTGGCGTAATTACCGAGAATACGGTGGTGGTATGATCTGTGACTGGGGTGCCCACATGTTTGACATAGCCCAATGGGCTTTGGGCATGGACGATTCCGGCCCGATTGAGTTTACCCCTCCTGAGGAAGGAGAACTGAAACCGCTTAGCATGCGTTATGCCAACGGTACTGTAATGACGCATGAGCCTTTCCGTAAGGCGGATGGAAATGCAGTCCGCTTTATCGGTTCGGACGGTGTGATCGATATCAGCCGTAGTTTCCTGGATACGATACCTGCTAAATTACAGGATGAAGTGATCGGTGATGACAAGATCAAATTGTATAAGAGTGACGATCATTACAATGATTTCCTCACAGCAATGAAGACTCGCAAACAGCCGCTTAGTACCGTTGAGATCGGACATCGTACGGCTTCGCTTTGCCATATCGTAAATCTTTGCTACGAGTTTGACCGCAAACTGGTGTGGAATCCGGAAAAAGAAGAATTTTTCTTTGACGATGAAGCCAACAGACGGAGAGGAAATCCGATACGCGAACCGTATAGCCTGAAAGTGTAGCTATATATAATAATGTATAGGAGAAACGATAGCGGCGATAAAAGTTTATGAAGACTTTTACCGCCGCTATCTCTTTTATTCAGCCCTTGTTTAGAACCGTGGAGGAGGGCCGCCCGGTCCGCCATGGCCTCTACCACCCGGTCCGCGCATATCGCTTGCAGAAGCTCCCCCTTTAAAGATGCTGAACCGGTAAATGAAGTGAACCATGAAGTAACTACTCAACGTATTGTATTCCGAATATTGTGTATAGTCAGCTGTTACGCTCTGAGAGATATTACTGCGTTGTTGCAGGATATCATAAATTTTGAAACGCAATGTCGCCTGGTTCCCTTTCAGGAAAGATTTGGATGCCGATGCATTCCATAAAACTTCTTTCTGTTGGTATCCGGCTGCGTAACCGGAGTTGGCCGACCAGGTTATGTCACTTTCAATCTTGAAATCGAGTGGAAGATAAATGGTCGTAGTTCCTCCCACGCCATAATTGTAAATATTCTGGTCGTTCTGGTTTTGTAAAGAGTTCTTAGTCCCACTATAACGGAAGTTTCCGTTTACTCCCAGGTCGATATAATCCGAACGAAAATCGATACCGGCACGTTCCATGGCCGAATAATTCTTGTTCGTATTTTTTTCTTCGTTGATGAAACCGTTTACATTAGCAAAAGAGGCCATTGTCATCGAGTTAACAGAGAACTTTCTATTCTTCAGCGGCGTGTTGAACATGACGCGGAAATTACCGTTATAGTTCCCGTTGACATTTTCATAAGTCGTCATCTTCTTTCCTGATTCTCCTACATAAATAGACTTGGTAACAATGTCGTTGACAACATAGTTGGCATTCAACATCAACATGAGAGCTGTCTGCTTTTCCGGAATAAATTTCTGGTAACGGGCAGAGAAGTTATTTGAATAAGTAGGTTTCAAATCCGGATTACCGGTGATAGTGTTCAGCGGGTCGGAGATGTCGGCTACGGGTTGCAGCTGGGTCATCGACGGCTGGCTGGTACGTCCGCGATAGTTGATGCGCAGGTTGGTACGTTTATCGAACCGGTAGTTGAACCGGATCATCGGTGACAGGTTGACAACGTTGCGCGTCAGCTTTGAAAGGGTCGTGTCGCCTACAAAATTCTCACTTACACTGTGCGAAGGCTCCAGGTTCATGCCGATGGTATAATCATATTTTTCCCGGACAGCCTTAAAGGCCAGGCTTGCCTGCTGGTTGATAAAGTTATTGCGGTAACTTTTGCTGTATGCAGTGTCCAGTACATTATAATCTTCGCTGTCTTCTCCCCTAACATAAGAGTTTTTCAGGGATTCCTGTTTATTCTGGCTGATACTGTAGGTTGCCTGGATGAAGTTGTTATGCCCGATCGGCTCGACCCATGATAAATAAACGCGGTAGTTAAACCCTTTGTTATCATATTTGAATTGCTGGTCGATCAGTTCATCCTGGTCTTTTCCCATGAAATATTCTGTGTTCGAATAATTCAGTCCTTTGTTGTAGGAATCGCTGAGTCCTCCGGTTAAAGAACCACTGAAGACACGCCCTTCGTCATTCAGCTTACGGCTGAACTCCAGTCGTGCATTAAGGTTGTAACCTTCACCGTCGGATACGTAATCGGATTCTCCGAGGTTGACCGTATCGCCCAGGTTTGTCAGTGTGTTGAACGAACCGAACTCCCGGTTATGGCTGTTGCTATAACTGAAACTAGGCTGGAAAATGATCTGGGTTGCCGAATCCGGCTTCCATTCCATGCGGAAATCGGCACCGACGTTATCGCTTTTCGTGTTTTTATTATTTATTTCATTGTAAATAGTAGAACTGTCGTTCGGCAAAATATTTGTCCGGTTGATTTTACTGTTCGCTTCATTGTCGGAATGTGAATAACGGACATTACCTCCCAGGGTCATTTTAGAGTTGAATTCTTTGCTAAAGTTCAGACCTACGTTTCCGGAGGTGGTGATACCGTTTCCGGCTCCTCCCGACCGTCCGCCCCGTCGTCCTCCCATACCGGAGAACATGTTGGAGGCAATATCGGAGAATCCCATATTGTTCGTGTTATTGATACCTCCCATAAGTGTGAACTGGTCGTTGTTAATAAACCGGTTCACCATGAAATTACCTTCATACCGATCTTCGCTTCCATAGCCGGCAAAGGCATTGCCGAACCATCCTTGCTTCATTCCTGGCTTGACAGTCAGGTTGATCACGGTTTCTTCATCCCCGTCATCGAATCCGGTCATCCGTGCCATATCGCTCAGGCGGTCCAACACCTGTACTTTTTCCACCATTTTAGAAGGCAAGTTTTTGGAAGCTACTTTCGGGTCGTCGGAAAAGAATTCTTTTCCGTCTATCAATACTTTTTTGACTTCTTTTCCATTGACGGTAATCTTTCCTTCGCTGTCAACTTCCACGCCGGGCATCTTTTTCAGAAGGTCTTCCAGGACAGCCCCTTCGGTTGTCTTGTAAGAGTCGGCGTTATATTCGACCGTGTCGTTGCGAACGACCACTTCCGGAGCTTTGCCGATCACGACGGCTTCACCCAGCTGGATAGCTCCGTCGCTTAATGCTAATTTACCTAATTTGACAGGATTTGTTTTTCCGGTGATACGGATGGGTTGGTATAAAGGATCGAATCCCACAAAGCTGACATGCAATAAATAACTGCCGGCTTTAATACCTTTCAGTGTAAAATTACCATTGCGCGAACTGGCTACACCGCCAACCATCGTGCTGTCTTTTACATTCAACAAGCGTACTGTCGCCTGTTCGATTGGCTCATTGCTCCCGTCTTCTACCACCGTTCCGGTGATGTCAACTCCACCCTGCTGCGCAAATGCCGGCAAAGAAAAGAGGATAAAAAATAACCATAATAAGTACCTTCCCAATTTCATAACTAATGTATTATCTGTATCTAACAAACATTCTCCCGGACTGGTTTCCGGGTACGAGAAGATAGACACGACGAAGGTTATTAAGTTTAAAAATATATGTGATGATTTTGATTTATTAACGAAAACATTTGTCAGCAAATTGACAGATGAAAATCTCGAACTGCCGGAATATCAAAATGCTATATCAAGTGGCTGGTGAAGGATCTGTATAAGACTGGTGGAAGAGGTGCTGTTTTTTATACAAACCTCGGAGGGGTTGAAGATGTTATAATGCTCTTAATGGTGAAGTAATTCTGCCATAATAGGAAATTAAAAAGGATATATGAATCCTTTTTCTGAAATAAATGATGATTGTTTGATATAACGATATTTTAATTATGCACTGTTTTTGAATCGTTCTGGAGAAAAAAACTGTTCGTAAACATACAATTCGGAGCTTGAAAAGTCCTTTTGAGATTGTCAATTAACATCTATTTGCACTGTTTTTTGCTTATAATAAATCTTCATCTCGTTTAAAACGAAAAAAAACTCGTTTTAAACGAGATGGAAATTTCTTTAAAATGAACTGAGAGCTGGATGGTAAGAATGATTGTTGTTAATTAGTGTAAAAATAA
Organism: Parabacteroides caecihominis; assembly: GCF_023656785.1. NCBI lineage: Bacteria > Pseudomonadati > Bacteroidota > Bacteroidia > Bacteroidales > Tannerellaceae > Parabacteroides > Parabacteroides caecihominis. Next base: position 20,885 of record NZ_JAMOKS010000019.1, on the reverse strand, counting down.
GTCCTGTGGAAGATAAGATTTGAAGAATTTACGTGTTATGATAAAATCTATTTGTGTAACATATTGACGCAATATGGTTGTGTTTTGACTTCTTTTGTCAAATCTCTTTTATCTTTTTCAGGAAGGGAATCCGAATAAAAAAGAAAGCAGTGGCAGATAATCCCTTAGTCTGACACGAAGTATTTTCAATGCTTGGCTGATTCTGTATTCAACGGTTTTGACGGATACGCCGAGTTTAGTAGCTATCTGAGTATTCGTGAGTTCCCCGAAACGGCTTAAAGCGAAGGTGTCGCGGTAGGTGTCAGGGAGTTCTTTAATAGCTTTGTTAATGTGTTCAGTCAGTTCATTTATAAAATAGTAATCAGGATCTTCAAACTGATCTTTAAGTTTGTCATATATATGGTTATGTATTCGTTCGTGATATAGTTGTTTCTTAATGGCATTCAGGCAACGGTGTTTGGTTGAAATGAAAAGATAGGATTTCAGAGAGGTGCCGATGATCAGTGTTCTTCGGGTTTCCCACATGAACAACATCAAGTCTTGCACTAACTCTTCCGAGTCTTCGTCGGAAATGTAGTGGGAGGCATACTCGCATAAAGGGGAATAGTATTTAAGAAACAATTGTTTATAAGCGTTTTTGTCGCCATTTTGTAGCAAGTTGAGAATTTGATCGTCGTCCATATGCCCTGTATGTTGTTAAAACTGTTGTGGTAATTTTCAAGAAAAAGCGTGGAACTGTTTGCTTATCAACTCAGGAGCTCTGGTAAGCTATATAAGAAATAAGCAACAGCCCACGCCTATAGGGCGCGAGCGCTTGGTGCTTATTATTCATCTTATAATTGAATTTACCAGATTCCTGAGTCTGAATAATAATAAACGCTTCTACGTTGTTTCTAAATTTCAAAAGCAAATATAGAGGGTTTCTTTTATATGTGAAACTATTTATTTACTTTTTATACAATAATCTAATTACTTTTTTTGAAAAAGTTGAAATCTCGTTTAGGGTAATGTGTAGGTGGCTTTGTCGTATATATAGAAACAGAAAAAATGGAAGAACAAAGAAAATATATAGAAGAACCGGATGCTTCATTCTTGTTGTCATATATCGGGGGAAGTGCTTCGGAAGAAGAACGTAGCATTGTTGAAAACTGGTTGCATGACAAAGAAGATAATGAGCAAATTTTGTTACAGGTTGCACATATTTACCATGCACAATATACACATCGGCGTATTGAGCAACGTGATTCTCTTAAAGCGTTTGGGAAGGTACAAGAGCGGATTAGACAACATGTATGGAAAAAAAATGTTTATCGTTTTTCTTCAGTAGCTGCCTGTATTGCTGTTGGATTCTTTTTATCAACTCTTCTTTCATGGTGGAATACAACAGACAGTGAGGCGGATGTGCAAATGGTTACTGTCCGCTCAAATCCCGGGATGCGGACCAGTTGTAATTTGCCGGATGGGACGGTGGCTTATTTGAATTCAGGGTCAACACTAATTTATCCGGTCCCGTATGATAAAGATAAAAGAGCAGTCACATTGGATGGTGAAGGCTATTTTAAGGTGACACATGATTCGAAGAAGCCTTTTATCGTAAGTGTTGCTGATGGAAAAATGAGAGTAAAGGTGTTGGGGACTGAATTTAATTTACAGGCATATCGGGAGGAAGGACTGATAAAGACAACTTTGGTTTCTGGGAAGGTTAATATTGAAGCAAAGAAGGAAAATGGAACAGTGGTGAGACAAGAGTTGTCTCCTTCGATGAAGGCCACATATGATCTTTCTGCCGGAAAAATAAATCTGGAAACAGTCAATCCAGCATATGAAATAGCTTGGATAGAAGGAAAGTTAATGTTTTATAATTCTCCTTTACCCGAGGTATTGCGTGATTTGTCTTATTTTTATAATGTGAAATTTGAAGTACAGGATCCTCTGATTAAATCCTATTACTTTACCGGGACATTTATGGAGAAGCAATTGTCACAGATTTTAGATTATCTGAAGATTTCCTCAGGAATAGATTATAAAATCAGACAAATCACAGGAGATGATAGTAAAGGTATTAAACATACAGTGGTTGAATTAACTAACAAACGAAAATAGAAACATAGAATAATGTTGTATAATAGTTAAAGTAGAAAGCCTATGGAATAAAAACAATTATTGAAGACCCTATTATTAAAAAACATACGGAAACATGTTACCAGCATCTTCCCGTATGAAATATTCAATAGCCGGTCTATAAACAGACTAAGGAAATTATTTTTTAATCTTAAATCATTTACAAAAGTATGGTAAAGAATTATTATATCCAACAGGATAGAGAAATTTGTATTCTGAAATTAGTACCTAAAATAACAAGAATCATGAAGTTAACCTGTTTATTGTTATGCTTGTCTATTGGTATGGTATTTGCGTCCCAGTCTTATGCGCAAACTACGAAACTCTCCGTGCTAGGGACAGAGAAAACTGTTGCAGAAGTTCTGGAAGAGATTGAACAGCAGACTGATTTTCAATTTTTTTATAATAACAAAATCATAGATGTCAACAGGAAGGTTTCAATTAATGTACAGAATGAAGATGTTTTTGCTATATTGAATCGTTTGTTCAAAGAGTCGAATGTCCGGTATAAAGTAATAGGAAAAGATGTAATCCTGACAACCGCAGATGTGGTGGGAGTAGATCAGGAAGGTCGAAAGGTTGTCGGTAAAGTGACCGATCATCAGGGAGAACCTGTTATTGGTGTGAATGTTGTTGAGAAAGGGACAACGAATGGGACAACAACTGATCTGAATGGCTCTTATTCTTTGATGTTGGTTAATGATGATGCAGTTCTTCAGTTTTCTTATATCGGATATACGACCAAAGATATTGTCGTTGGAAATAAATCTGATGTTTCTGTTTCATTGTTGGAAGATAGTCAGGCTTTGGAAGAAGTGGTCGTTGTTGGTTATGGTACGGCTAAGAAGGTAAATCTGACCGGTGCAGTTGCACAAATTGATAACAAAACAATGGAGAATCGTTCTGTTACAAATATTGGTAAGGCTTTGCAGGGAGTTGTCGGAAACCTGAATATGACAGTTTCCGGAAATGGTGGAGCTCCCGGTTCTACGATGGATTATAACGTTCGCGGTACGACCAGTCTTTCCGGAGGTTCTCCTTTATTTATTGTTGACGGAGTTCCAGCAGATAATATCAATAATATCAATCCGGCGGATGTGGAAACACTGACTGTTTTGAAAGATGCGGCTTCTGCTGCTATTTATGGTGCACGTGCTGCTTATGGGGTTATTTTGGTGACGACTAAAAAAGGTACTAAAAATGAAAAGGTAACCGTATCCTATAATAATGTAGTAGGATATAATCACGCAACATGTATTCCGAATCAGGTTAATTCATTGGATTTTGCAAATGCGTACAATATTGCATCTTTGAATTCGGGACAGTCTCCGATGTTCAGCGACGAACATATAGAACGTATCAAAGCCTATATGGCAGACCCGGGGCATTATCCGTCAAATATACCGAATCCTAACAATACGGATTATTGGTCATATGCAACATTGGATAACGATAATGTGGATTGGTTCAGGGCATTTTTCAAACCGGGATCATGGAATCATAAACATGATTTGAGTGTAAAAGGCGGTACAGAAAAATCTAATTATTATGTAGGTGCAGGTTATTATAAGGAAAATGGATTGTTACAATATGGAAAAGATCGATTCGAACGTTTTAACCTGACGAGTAATTTGCATTTTGAACCGTATAAGTGGTTGCGGGGAGATGTCAGGGTAAAATTCAGCCGGGATAAAAACAATACGGTATCAGAGGCTTATAATGGAGATATAGGTAACTGGGTACATTTGGCGACGACTCGCTATCCGAACTGGTCTTTGAAAGACCCAAATGGTCATTGGGCTTCTACTTCTCATATGTACAAACAAATAGATGGGGGACGTACGCTTGATAATACGAATGTCTTTAGTGCGACAGGTGCTTTAGAAGCTGAACCGATCAAAGGCTGGAAAATAAATGTAGATTATACTTACCGGAATACGGCCAGAAAAGAGTCCACCCATGATAAGGCGGTGATTTGGGAATATACGGTATCTGAGGTCCCGGTAATGGCTCCTAATCATGATGCCTTTTCGACTTTGCAGGCTCAAACGGATTATAGTTCTTTCAATGCTTATACTTCTTATGAACATTTATTTGGAGATCATTTTATGTCGGTCATGGTGGGGCAACAGTTAGAACTGAGCAAATATGATTATTTAACAGCTATGCGTCGTAATTTGATTAATCAGGATATACCTTCTTTATCAACAGCAATTGGTGAACAGACAAATTCCCAGACATTGACGCATTGGGCTAATATGGGTACTTTTATCCGGGCTAATTATAACTATAAAGAAAAGTATCTGATTGAGTTCAATGCCCGCTATGATGGTTCGTCCAAATTCCAGCGTGGTGACCGTTTTGGTTTCTTCCCTTCGGTCTCTGTGGGTTATAATATTGCCAGAGAAAACTTCTGGACCATTGAGCATATAGTGAACTCATTGAAATTACGGGCCTCTTATGGTTCATTGGGTAATCAGAATGTCGGTGATTATTTGTATCTGAGTACAGTGAACGTGGGTAATAATTATGGCTATCTGATAGATGGTGTACGCCCGAATTATTTGGATGCACCGGGTTTGGTTAGTCGTAATCTAACTTGGGAAACAGTTTCGACTATTGATGTCGGAGTAGATGCTTCATTTTTGTCGAATCAATTAAATTTATCGTTTGACTGGTATCGTCGTACGACAACTGATATGTTTGGTCCTGCTAATGCCTTGCCAGCGGTGTTAGGAGCTAGTGTTCCACAGGAAAACAATGCCGATTTACGTACTTCCGGTTTCGAATTGAATTTAGGCTGGAGGGATCAGATAGGAAAAGATTTCTCATATAATGTGAATCTTGTTTTATCTGACTATGTTTCAAAGGTTACAACTTATAATAATCCTACAAAAATTTTATCAACCTATTATGAAGGGCAGACTATCGGAGAAATTTGGGGATATAAAACAGCCGGTATCATCCAGTCGGAAGAGCAGTTGAAAAAGATACCGGATCAGTCGTATATCTATGGAAACTGGACGATTGGAGATGTGGAATATAAGGATTTGAATAATGACGGTAAAATAGATAAAGGTAAAAATACAAAAGATGATCATGGAGATTTAGCTGTTATCGGTAATACGACTCCTCGTTTTAGTTATGGTATTTCTTTGGGTGCACAGTGGAAAGGTTTCGATTTGAATATCTTTCTGCAAGGGGTAGGAAAGCGTGATTTCTGTCCTCCTACAGGTGGTAACAGTGGTGTTTTCTTTTGGGGGTTCACCGGTGGATTTGGTTCAAATATGTATGAGGAAACTTCTGATTTCTGGACTCCGGAAAATTCAGGAGCATATTATCCGAAGCCATATAATTCATCTGAGGTGTATAAAAACCAGCAGGCGCAAACTCGTTATTTGCAGAATGCTGCTTATTTACGCCTGAAGAATTTTCAGTTAGGCTATACTATTCCACAGATTATTATGTCAAAGATCGGTTTAGAACGTATACGTATGTTTATCAGTGGAGAAAACCTCTTCACAATCACTTCGTTACAGAAAAACTTTGATCCGGAGCTTTTGAACGGAAGCTGGGGGGCCGGAAAGGTTTATCCTTTGTCGAAGACATTCTCTTTTGGTTTTAATGTTGATTTTTAAATTGAATTGTTATGAAAAAATATAGCTTATTTATCGTACTATTAGGATTATTCGTTACTTCTTGCGAAGATTTCCTCGATCGAGACCCTTTGGATAAGATTACTGACCAGCAAATGACATTTTCAGCAAAGGAAATGGAACTCTATGCCAATAAATATTATGGTAATTTCCCAGTATTGGGTGGAGCAGATTACGGACCGTATGAGAAAGATAATGCTTCAGACAATCTGGTTTCCGGGTCATATATTTATGATGCACAAATATCCGGAACGATTACAGTCCCTTCCTCCGGAGGCGGATGGGATTGGACAATGCTCAGAGGTTTGAATTTCTTCATTGATAACTATCATAAATCACAGGACCCTATTTCTGAAACAGCACCTTATATTGGTGAGATTTATTTTTGGCGTGCCTGGTTTTATTATGACAAACTGAAACAGTTTGGTGATCTTCCCTGGATTGGGAAAGCTTTGTATGCTGATTCGGAAGAGTTATTTGATACCAGAGTTTCACGGACAGTAATAGCAGATTCTATAATAGCTGATCTTGATAAGGCAATCAGTCTTTTGCCGGAAAAAAGTATGGCTACTTCTGGAAGAATTCATAAAGATGTCGCTTTATTGTTCCAGAGTCGTGTTGCTTTATATGAAGGCACATGGGAAAAATATCATAACGGAACGCCCTTTGGTGTTGTAAATGCGGATCCGGATCGTTTCTTCCGGGTTGCAGTTAATGCAACGCGGGCTGTGATCGATAAAGATGTCTATGCAATAGAACCCGTGGGCGGAGATAAAGATAAAGGTTACTGGAGTTTATTTAATCAGACTGATTTATCTGCAAACAAGGAGGTTTTACTTTGGAAAAAATATGATATGGGACTGGGTGTCTATAATAACAGTCAGAGTATTTGGGGAGTAAGTGATAATAACACCGGAGTCTCGAAGTATATGGTGGAGGCTTATCTTTGTTCAGATGGTAAACCGATCAGTATCAGTCCTCTTTACCAGGGAGATGATTTGGTGGAGAAAGAAGTACAGAATAGAGATCCCCGTTTAAGACAAACAATTTATCAGAAAGGTGATCCTCGTGTGATTGTGAACGGACAGGTGAGTGGTTCTTTTACTGTGCCGGATATGACATATGATTCGCGTTTAAGAAATACGACCGGTTATCAGTTGTATAAAGGATGTGATCCGGCTGCTGTACATGAAGGTGGATATATTACAGCAAGTATTATTTTCCGGTATGCAGAGGTTTTATGTAATTATGCAGAGGCAAAGGCAGAGTTGGGGGAATGTAGTCAGGATGATTTGGATATCTCGGTGAATCAGTTACGTGATCGGGTGGATATGCCGCATATGACAGTTGATGTAGGTTTTGTTGATCCGAAATGGGATTTTCCGGGACTTAGTCCGCTTCTGAACGAAATACGTCGTGAACGACGGGTTGAGTTTGCTTGTGAGGGATATCGTTTTGATGATTTAATGAGATGGGCGGCTGTTAATCTGATTAAACGTCCGATGATCGGTGCAAAGATGAAGCAGTTTGCAGATATTAAAGATCAATTTAAACCTGTTCTTGATCCGGGTGCAATACCGGTAAATGATGCAGGTTATATTGCACCTCACTGGAATAGTCCGGCAAAGAGCGGTTGGCAGTTTGATGAAAATAAGAATTGGTTGAAACCGTTGCCTTCTAATGAGTTAGTTTTAAACTCAAATTTAGAACAAAATCCGGGATATTGATATTTTGCACGATCTATAGAGGAGGATTTCCATTATCTTCCTCTATAGATCGTGATAATTTTTATCTTAAATTGTAATATATGAAAAACATGAAGTTAAGAGTGCTATTGTTTTGGTGTCTTTCCCTTTGGTTGTGTAGTTGTGTTGAAAATAGAACAATATATTTTTGTGGTAGTGAGCAGGGTGAAGTCTATCAGTTATTAAAAAACGAAGGTTTTAAATTGGAGAGATTTGACTCACCAGAGAAAATGATAGAACAAGTACCTGGCGGTTCCGGAGCTGTAATTATATGTGATACTTATCCAGTCTCTCTTTTGGAAATTTCACCGGAAACATATGAACTGGCCAAACAGAAGAAGATCAGGCTTTATCTGGAATATCCGGATAAATTGTCAAATGTGAATATGGAAAAGGAAACTTTTCACGCATCTTTAGAGCGTGGAGTGATTACCAGTGATAAATTGAAAAAACTGAAATCAATGGATATTATAGGAATCAATGATTGTTATACCCGTGTGGCAAAGATTGATGATCCCTTGATTGTCTTGGCTCGTGTCGCAGGTTTTGATCAGGCGGAATATGGAATAGATGATGTTGAGAATTATCCATTGCTATGCGAGAAAGACGGTATGTTGATCGCTTTTACAAAACTAAGTAATTTTCGGACAGGACGTTACGAACCATTGGCATCTTGGCAATCCGTATGGGAATATATTATTTCATTTGTAACAGGTGATTCTGATTTTGTTTTTTCCACTGAGTGGCCATCTGACGTAAAACCGACGTATACGAGTGAACAATCTCTTCCGGCCAATGCTGGAAAGAATATGATAAGTAGAGGTTTGGAGTGGTTTTTCAATGGTTGTTTCTTTATTGATTCTTCATGGAAAGAATTGCAACTAGCACGGCAGGGAGATGGATTGATGCCTGTTGCTCGTGCACTTCCGGCTGATAGTAAAGTAGGAAATGGTTCAATGGGTATTCTTGAAGGCCATGCATCTAATATATATTATGATGGTGAACAGGATTTTCGCTATTGGCTTAGAGCAGATGTACAGGGAGAAGTTGCGTTTGCTCTTGCTTCCGGTGGGGAGTTATTGAATAATCCGACCTATGAAAAGGTTTCAAAGAATCTGATGGAGTATGTGCTGAAAAACTCATCATTCAGAACGGGTAAAAGAATTGACCCTTCAAGTTCCGTTTATGGTTTGATCGGTTGGTCCGATACTCATCCTTATGTCTTTTATGCGGATGATAATGCCCGTTTGGTACTTGGTTTGATCGGGGCTTCTGCTTTTATGGATTATGATCGATGGAATAAAGAAATTGTAGAGAATATATTGGCTAATTTCCGTTTAAGTAATGTAAATGGATTTTTTGGTAATGGTGGCCGTTTGGAAGAACCTCAGGTTCTGGAAAAAGGTTGGCAATATTATGCCAAGCGTCCGGAACTGATGAATCCTCATCCCCATTTTGAATCCTGGATGTGGGCTTGTTATTTATGGCTTTATGATAGAACTGGTTATCAACCTCTGTTGGAAAAGGCAGAAAAAGCTATTCGGCTTACAATGGAAAATTATCCGGATGGTTGGAAGTGGACAAATGGTATTCAGCAGGAGCGGGCGCGAATGATATTGCCGTTGGCCTGGTTAGTTCGGGTGCAGGATACTCCAGAGCACCGAGAATGGTTGGATCGGGTTGTAGGGCGTTTGCTGGAAAATCAACAATTTTCAGGTGCAATTCGGGAAGAATTAGGTAATAGTAGTACTGGTACATTTGGAAAGGCTAAATCCAATAAAGATTATGGTGTAACGGAAGCTCCGCTTATTTCACATAATGGTGATCCGGTGGCAGATATGTTGTATACATCTAATTTCGCTTTTTTCTCATTGAATGAAGCGGCTAGAGCAACGAGTAATCCTAAATACAAAGAGGCTGTAGATAAGTTGTCGGATTTTCTGATCCGTATTCAGGTAAAAAGTGAGAAATATGCCCATTTGGATGGAGCCTGGTATCGTGCATTCGATTATAATCGGTGGGATTATTGGGCTTCAAATGCCGATCATGGCTGGGGAGCCTGGTCTACCCTGACTGGATGGATACAGAGTTGGATCATTAGTACTCAGGTCTTGATAGAAGATGATACTAGTTTTTGGGAAAAGACAAAGAATGTTGCAGTGGAACCTTATATGGATGAAGCGACGCAAATAATGTTTGGAAACAAATAAAATAAGTATGGAGACAAAAATAAATTTTGGCTATCTTGTTTTTCTTTCCGTGGTAGCGGCTTTGGGTGGTTTCTTGTTTGGATATGACACGGCTGTTATTTCAGGAACGATTGCTCAGGTTACTCAATTGTTTCAATTAGATTCCATGCAGCAAGGATGGTATGTCGGATGTGCACTGGTTGGTTCTATAGCAGGGGTATTTATAGCTGGTATCCTGAGTGATATGTCGGGGAGGAAACGGACGATGATATTCTCCGCTGTTTTATTTTCTGCCTCTGCTGTTGGTTGTGCATTCAGTGCCGATTTTAATCAATTGGTTATTTATCGCATCATAGGTGGTGTTGGTATTGGCATAGTCTCAATTGTTTCGCCTCTCTATATTTCGGAAGTTTCGGTTGCAACTTATCGGGGGCGACTGGTGTCTCTTTATCAGGTCGCAATTACTGTTGGCTTTCTGGGTGCTTACATAACTAATTATTTCTTGTTGCGACTAGGGGAAGGTGATATTTTTTTTGTCAACTCTTGGATAAATCGTTTGTTCGTCTCGGAAGTATGGAGGGGAATGTTAGGGATGGAAACTTTCCCGGCTTTGCTTTTCCTTGTAGTTATTTACTTTATACCAGAAAGTCCTCGTTGGTTATTGCTGAAAGGAAAAGAGACAGAGGCTTCTTCTGTGTTTTCCGGAATATATCGTGATCCCGGTGAAGTAGAGAGACAGTTGAGGGATACATTATCTGTTATCCGAAGTGAATCAAAATCTGAATGGTCTTTGCTTTTTAAACCAGCAATACTGAGGATTGTATTAATAGGTGTCTGCATAGCTCTTTTGGGACAGTTTATGGGAGTAAATGCAGTACTATATTATGGACCTTCTATTTTTGAGAGTGCGGGACTTTCCGGCGGTGACTCTCTTTTTTCCCAGGTACTGATAGGCGTTGTCAATATGTTGACCTCTATTTTCGCACTTGTTATAATAGATCGGGTTGGGCGGAAAAAACTGGTATATTATGGAGTGTCAGGGATGATTGTTTCCTTATTGCTTATAGGAGGCTATTTTATATTAAGTAGTTCAGTACCTATATCCAGTCTTTTTTTACTGGCATTTTTTTTATGTTATATTTTTTGTTGTGCTGTTTCCATCTGTGCAGTGGTATGGGTACTTCTTTCGGAAATGTATCCTGCAAAGATTAGGGGATTAGCTATGTCTATCGCAGGTTTTGCTTTGTGGGTCGGTACTTATCTGATAGGCCAGCTTACGCCTTGGATGCTCCAGACTTTGACACCGTCAGGTACATTTTTTCTGTTTGCGATTATGTGCATACCTTACATATTAATAATATGGAAGCTAATCCCGGAAACAACAGGTAAATCTTTGGAAGAAATAGAGCAAAATTGGATAAAATGAAAAAAATCAGAATCAACTGCTGATTCGCATTATATTAATAGTTATGAAAAACATATCAAGAAGAAATTTTCTGAAGACGGGAGCTACTGTAGCTGCCGGTCTGACAATTGTTCCGGGTTCTGTACTTGGTAAAACATTCGGATATACGGCTCCAAGTGATAAATTAAATATAGCCGGTATCGGTATTGGTGGCATGGGACGTCGAAACCTGGCAAATATGAATACGGAAAATATAGTTGCGCTTTGTGATGTCGACTGGCATTATGCGGATAAAACATTCAAAGATTATCCGGATGCCAGACGTTTTAAAGACTGGCGTGTAATGTTTGATGAGATGGGAAAATCAATCGATGCCGTTATGGTTGCAACGCCTGACCATACGCATGCCGGTGTAACTGCACATGCCATCACATTAGGTAAACATTGTTATACACAGAAACCGCTTACCCATTCTGTTTATGAATCGCGCCTGCTTACCAGGCTAGCGAAAAAATATCGGGTTGCCACCCAAATGGGGAACCAGGGTAACTCATTCGATTGGTGCAGGCAGATCGCAGAATGGATACAGACTGGTATTATCGGTGAAGTCTATGAAGTGCACTGTTGGACTGACCGTCCGATTTGGCCACAGGGACTAATGCATCCGAAATATACAGTCAAATGTCCGAGAACATTGGATTGGAACCTATTTATTGGTCCGGCTCAAAATCGTCCTTACAACCCTGTTTACACTCCTTGGAACTGGCGTGGTTGGTGGGATTTCGGAACAGGAGCTTTAGGTGATATGGCCTGTCATATCATGGACCCGCTTTATTGGGCACTCGATCTGAAATATCCGGTCAGTGTGATCGGTAGTTCTACTTTGAGTAACTTATATTCTCCGCCTCACGCCCAAGCTGTGACCTACACATTTCCGGAGCGTCCGGCAAAAGAAAACGTTAAAATGCCGGAAGTAAAAGTTTACTGGTATGACGGTGGTCTGATGCCTCCCCGGCCGGAAGAACTGAAGGACGGACAGATGATGGGAGATGAAAACGGTGGTATTATTTTTATTGGAACAAAAGGAAAAATCATGACAGGCTGTTATGGAATGAATCCGACCTTGTTGCCTGTCTCCGATATGGAACATTTCAACCAGCCTAAACCTTCTATTCCGAGGGTTAAGGGGGGGAATGGTAATATCTGGTCAACGAATGCACATGAACAGGATTGGATACGTGCTTGTAAGGAATCAGCCGAAAACCGGACGGAAGCCTCTTCTAATTTTCAATTTTCAGGACCGTTCAATGAAATGGTTGTAATGGGGGGGCTTGCCGTACGATTATCCGGTCTGCAAGGTCTGCACCGAGAATTGCTATGGGATGGTGAAAACATGCGTTTCACGAATATCTCTCCGACAGATATGATAAAGATCGTGACAGTCGACGATTTCAAAGTGATTGACGGTGATCCCCGTTTTGATCGTCGTTTTGCAGAATTCAATGCAGCAGAAATGGCCAACGAATGGATCAGACACACTTACAATAACGGATATTCTTTACCGGATATGCCTGAATAACCTGATTAAAACAATTTTATTATGGTAAAACAATTATTCTGTGTCATACTCTCAATAGCTTGTGGCCTGCTTGTATTATCGGTGCAGGCACAAACTAAAGCGGAAAAAAACGGTTGGCGCCTGGGTATACAGTCGTACACTTTTCATTTGTTTACTTTAGCGGAAGCACTCGACAAAACCCAGCAACTCGGCTTGAAATATATAGAAGTATATCCTGGGCACAAGTTGGGCGGTAAATGGGGAGACCGGGTTTTCGACTTCAATCTGGATACCCTAACGCAAAAAGAACTGAAAGAACTGGCAACCTCAAAGGGCATCAAAATTGTTGGTATAGGAGTTTATGTTGCCGAAAATTCTTCTGACTGGGAAAAGATGTTTCATTTCGCCAAAGCAATGGATTTGGAATTTATCACTTGTGAACCAGCACTCGATGACTGGGATCTGGTAGAAAAACTGTCTGGGCAATATAACATCAAAATATCAGTACATAATCATCCTAAACCTTCCGATTACTGGGATCCTGATAATCTGCTAAAAGCCATTTCTCATCGTGGCCAGTCACTCGGTTCTTGTGCAGATGTGGGACATTGGCGCAGGGAAGGACTCGATCAGATAGGTTGTTTGAAAGAATTGGACGGACGCCTAATTTCCCTTCACTTTAAAGATATTGCTGCAGAAAAAGCAGGAGAGAAGGAGCAACATGATGTAATATGGGGTACAGGTATATTAAATGTAAAAGAAATGTTGAAAGAATTGAAGAAACAAGGTTTTAAAGGTGTATTTTCGATTGAATACGAATATAACTGGGAAAACTCTGTTCCTGATATAAAGAAATGCGTAAATTATTTTAATGAAGCAACGAATGAGATATTTTAACTCCAAAGGAATATGTTAATTGTTTCTTATGAATAGTGTAAAAACTGGAATGTATACTTCATATTCCAGTTTTTAGTTTTTGAGGATTTATATTAATCTTTTATCTTTGTAAAATTGTTGAATAAAGCATATTTTTGAAGCGTTTGTGCTATTATCATATTTTAAATTTAATTCCATGAAAACAAACTTGTTAGTCTCTCTTTGTTTAGTATTCCTTTGTGCCTGCCAGGCTCCACCGGTCGAAGAGTATGCAATCATCCCGCAGCCTCAGGAAATTACCTATACACCTGGGTTTTTCAAAATGGGGAATCATCCGGTTATTTCTTATTCCGGGGATTTGAATAATGAGGCAGGGTTGTTGCAAAAGGCTCTTTCTTCTGATTTTTCACTTAGTGCTACTGTAAAGGATACAGGTAAAGGTGATATTAACCTGATACTTGATCCGGCAGTTTTACCGGATAAGCCGGAAGGATATCAACTGGAAGTATCTTCCGGAAAAGTGGAGATAAAAGCCGGAACTCCTGCCGGTATTTTGAATGGTGTGCAGACGTTGCGGCAGATCATCAAGGAGAAAAATGGAAAATATATGATACAGAAAGCTTCTGTTTCTGACTATCCGGCTTTTTCCTGGCGTGCCTTTATGCTGGATGAAGGACGTTACTTTAAAGGAAAAGATGTTGTACTGAAACTTTTGGATGAAATGTCACAACTGAAAATGAACACGTTCCATTGGCATCTTACTAATGACCAGGGTTGGAGGATTGAAATTAAAAAATATCCGAAACTGACTGAAATCGGTGCTTTCCGCGATTCTTCGGAAATCAACCATTTTGGTAGTGACGTGTATGACGGGAAACGGCATGGAGGATTTTATACACAGGAAGATATAAAAGAAATTGTTGATTATGCCTCTAAACGCCATATTACCATTGTTCCGGAAGTAAGTATGCCGGGACATGCCAGTGCGGCTATCGCTTCTTATCCCTGGTTGGGCACAAGCGGAAAGCAGATCAAAGTTCCCGGAAAATTTGGAGTGCATTATGAAGTGCTGAATGTTTCCGATCCTAAAGTGTTGCAATTTCTGGATGATGTAACCAATGAAGTAATAGCGTTGTTCCCAAGTCCGGTATTCCATATCGGAGGGGATGAAGTGAAATACGATCAGTGGAAAGCATCTCCGGCAATACGTAGTTATATGGCAAAGAAAGGTTTGAAGACTCCGGCAGAACTTCAGATCTATTTCACAAATGAAATCTCCAATATGCTGGCGGCAAAAGGTAAGCGAATGATGGGATGGAATGAGATTACCGGAGATAAACTGCATGAATATCAGTCGGAAGAGGATACAAAAGAAGTAGAACAGCAGTTGGCAAAAGGTACGATCGTTCATTTTTGGAAGGGTGATCCGGCTCTTATCAAGAAAACAATCGATAAAGGATATGATGTGGTAAATTCCTACCATGAGTATACTTATGTGGATTACAATTATGAATCGATACCTTTATCCAAGGCTTATGCTTTTAATCCGGTTCCTGAAGGGTTGTCTCCTGAAGAACAAAGTAGAGTGTTGGGACTTGGTTGTCAGATGTGGGGTGAATTTATTCCTACGGTTGAAAGCATGAACCGGTTGACTTATCCGCGTATTGCTGCTTATGCAGAAACAGGATGGAGCGGTTCGGATAAAAAAGATTACAATCGTTTCCTGAAATCTCTTGATTACTTTAAGAATAAATGGGCTGCTGAAGGAATAGTGATAGGGCCGACTGAATAAAAAATATTTTTTTTGCAGAGCGATTAAACTATTTCCATGTAACAAAGTCTATTATATCGAAGCGCTTCACAAACAGGAAAATATTAATTTAGTAATAAGTATTAGTTTATGAAGAAGGTAATAGGATTGTTTTTGGTTATCCTGATTAGTTCGGCAACAGTTTTTGCACAAAGTGGTAATCGTCAGGGAAAGAAGGGAGATCCCTCTCAACGTAGTGAAAAAATGATCGAGGAATTGAAACTCGATGATAAGCAAGCTGCGGAGTTTCGTAAGGTTGAGGCTGATTTCCGGGAACAAATGAATAAGGAACGTGAGGCTGTAAAAGATGACCGCGAAAAGATGCGGGAAAAGATGACAACTATGCGTACTGAAAAAGAGGCCCAGATTAAGAAGATCCTGACAGACGAACAATACAAACTGTATCAGGAAAAACAGAAGAAAGCAGATAGCTCTCGTAAAAAAGGACATGGACGCAGATGATAGAAATAAAAAATCCCCGGCAGAGCATTCCGCCGGGGATTTTTTTATTTGTAATTAATTGATTATAACGTTTTCAGTTTCAGGTTACGCCATAATACTTTGATGCCACCACCGTCGTGGATCTGTAAAGCGATGCGGCCCTGGCCGGCACCGATTTTTTCATCATTGATGTTAACCATTTCTTCGCCATTCAACCAGGTCTGTACATTGTCACCCTGCACTTTGATACGCATGGTGTTCCAGTCACCTTCTTTCAGGATTGTTTCTTTTTCATCCGGGATCTGGACTAACCATCCGCGTCCGTATGATTCGTAGATACCGCCAGTATCGTGTCCTTTAGGAGCAACTTCAACCTGCCATCCGTTTACTTTTACGTCTTCTTCAATGAAAGAACGGATAAATACGCCAGAGTTACCGTCGGCTTCCTGTTTGAATTCTACTGTTAGGTCGAAATCATCATAGTAATCGCGTGTTGCCAGATAACCATATTTTTTATCCGGACCGCTTTCGCAAATCAGTAAACCGTCTTTTACATACCATAATTCTGTACCGTATGCTTCCCAGCCTTTCAGGTCAACACCGTTGAAGAGGTTGACTTCTTTTGTTTTACGGGGAAGTTCTTTGATCTTTAGATTACGGAAAGATGCGGGATAACCATGATCCTGTAAACAAAGAACACCTTTCTTTGCCAAACCGTATTCAGGAGCATTTGCCCATTTTCCACTGTTTTTCTTTTCATACCAATCATCTGTCCAAGCTTCAAATTCCACAATCTTTTGTCCATTTAACCAATGTTCTACATGGCCATTGTCGAATACAATCTTGGAATTGTTCCATTCGCCTTGTGGATTAACCTTCATTTTGGATTTGTCAGGCAAATGCATGGCATAATCGACACCTAGTTTCTGCCATTCTTCCAGAGGTTCCGGGAAGTTAGGCTCGTCGATCAACTGATATTCCGGACCTGTTACATAGGGTACGGCAAATTGCGGACGTTCAACAACATGATAAAGCATACCGCTGTTGCCGCCTTTAGACAGTTTCCAGTCCCATGACAATTCGAAATTTTCATACTGTTTGTCGGTTACGATATAACCGCTGGCATCGCTGCCGTCACCTTTAGCCTGGATACATCCGTCTACTACGTGCCAGGGTTGTGTCAGGGTGGTTCCGTTATAGTCTTTCCACCCGTTGAGTGTTTTTCCGTCGAAAAGAAGTTGCCATCCGTCAGCAACTTCTTCGGGAGTAAGCGTGTTTTGCTCAACACCTGCACAAGAGGTAAACAAGGCCAATGATACTGCACAAGAGGCCAATAAGCTTGTGGCTGTTACTCTTTTCACTACTGATTCCATTTTAGATTAAGTTTAAATTAATGATAATGATAAATTGCAAAGATAAAAAAGTTATTTAAAAGATTCTGCAAAAATACACGAAGAGGGTAACTGTCTTTCTGAAAATAAAGTTTTATCTTGCATGCCTTAAATCATACCTATGGATAAGTGGATACTACATTTTTCCCTTCTATTGGTTCTGCTCGGCTTTGTGTTTTTTGGTAGCAAAAAGGGTGAAGTGACTGCCTTGTTGAGAGTGGTAGAAAAATCTATAGAGAAAGAACCGGACAAGACGTTGATATTGTTGGATAGTATTCAACAGGTGGAAGAATTATCAGAGCAGCAACAAGCTCTTTGGTGTCTGTTGTATACGTCGGTGCTAGATAGAAAGCAGATAAAACATACTTCAGATTCCTTGATACAGATTGCAGTGAGTTATTATGAGAAGAATGATTTGCCTGAACGTAAGATGCAGGCATATTATTATTATGGAATTGTTCTTCAAGATTTAAACGATGCGATTCAGGCACAGGATTACTATTTGAGAGCTTATAAATTAGGAATTGAATTGGAAAGATACGTGTTCTTAGGACGTATATGCGCTAATTTAGGTACATTGTATACTTATCAGGAATTGTATAGCCAGGCTTCATATTTCCAGCAAAAAGCTGTCAGCTATTTTGAGAAAAACCGGGATATGGTTCGTCTATCGCTAGTGTTCAGGGATATGGCTCGGATTCATCTGAATGAGCATCGTTTGGATAGTGCGGTCGCTAATTATACAAAAGCATTGAAGTATACTTCGGATGTACATAAATTTTGTATGTTTAATGAATTGGCTGGTACGTATGGACGGATGGGAGATTATGAAAAAGGGGTGTCTTGCGCTCATATGGCTTATAATCGGGCAGAGACTGTTGAAGATTCCTGTTTAGTCAGCTTGGCGTTGGGGAGTCTTTATTTAAGAATGGGAAAGAAAGATTCGGCATATCATTATCTGTCTTTCTGTCGTCAAAGTACAGATCCGTATACCTTAAAAGATCTCTATCTATATTTGGCGCAATTCGAAAAGTCCCGGCATAATTGGCCGACTTATGCTTTTTATCAGGAGCAATATAACGTATTTCGTGATTCGATTGATAACCTGACCAAAATGGAGACCCTTGCCAGGTTACAACGACTGTATGACTATCGTGAGATTGAAAAGAAAAAGGAATATTATCGGCAAGAGTCGGATCGTAAGACAGGCAAGTTGTATAAACTCTCTTTGGGGGGCGTTGGCTGTCTGCTGTTCGTCGTCTGTATCATTTTTTATCTGTGGAAAGAAAGGAAAAAGAAGGAGGAACAGCTTAACCAGTCTTTGCGTCGTAAGGAACAGCAATACTTGAACAGCCAACAATATTTAGAAGAACGAAATGCAGTTGTGACGCAGTTGGAACAACAGTATGAAGCGGTTATGGCCCAATTATCAGAACAATCTTCCCGGTTTACAACGTCTGTTCAGGAGAAGATAAATTCATCGCATCCATTTTTCACATCCGAATTATATCGGGGAGTGTACGCAGAATGGAAAAAACTGGATGAAGTACAATGGGCGGAGGTTATTAAAATGATAGATCATATATTGTATAAAGATTTTACTGGCAAGATAAGAATGTTGTATCCCCGTATATCTGAGTTGGATTTGAATGTGTGTTATTTGGTAAAATTGGAGATTCCGGTAGGGCGTATTGCTGTTTTATTGTCAGTGAATAGTCAGGCGATATCCAATAAACGTAAGCGTTTGTATGAAAAATTGACTCAAGAGAAGGGATCCGCACAGGATTTCGATAAGTTCATCAAAACCTTTTGACACTTTTATTTCCTCTATGATGTTGTTTATTAGATGCTTAAAAATGTGACATTTTTGTGACATCAAATCCTTGGTGGTCTTTGGGGCGGTTTCTACTTTTACGAATCCAAATAAAATAGTCTATGTTTAATAACTAATATAACTGAAAACATGAAAAGTAGAAATCTTATGTTGGGAGCTATTCTATTCATATTAATGGGATGCGGAGTTGATAAATCAGACAGTCTTGTCACAGTAGATGTTACGGCAAATTATCCAAAGAAAGAACTGGTTTTGCAGGATTTTATGGATGTGGAATATATTCCGTTGGAAACGACGGATGAATTTGTTGTCAAAGGCAAGATCACGGATGTCGGTAAAGATATCTTGGTATTGACGAATGTTCGTCAGGGGGAAATTTTGATATTTGACCGGTCGACTGGCAAAGGATTGAAGAAGATTAATCGTAGAGGTCAAGGTCCGGAAGAGTATATATTGCCTTTTAATGTTCATTTGAATAAAGAAGAGGATGAGATGTTTGTGAATGACGGTCCTTCAAGTAAAATCCAGGTATATGATTTGGATGGCAATTATAAAAGGACAATCCCTTATAAACAGGGTGCACTTGTCACGAACTTGTACGATTATGATGAAAATCATTTTCTTTCTCAGAATGTTTATTCGCCTGAGAACGAGTCTTCTTCGTCTACGTTCTTTCTTTTGTCTACACAAGATGGAAGCTGGACGGATATTGCGCTTCCATACGGGAAGAGAATCTCTCCGGTAATCGTAAAGCGTGCAGTGGATGGGATTTACGCAAGTGTTCCCGGTAATAGTTTTATATCTTCTTATCAGGGCGATTGGATTTTGAGTGAACCTTCAGCCGATACTATCTATGCCCATCGGCCGAACGGAGATCTTCGTCCGTTTATGGTCAGGACTCCTTCTGTACAGACAATGACGCCGGAAGTCTTTCTTTTTCCGGGAGTCTTGACGGATCGTTATTATTTTATGCAAACGGTGAAAAAGGAATGCGATTTCGAAAAGAATGACAAAATGCCAACTGTTGATTTAATATATGACAGGCAGGAAAAAAAGATTTATCATTCTATAATTCATAATGCAGACTTTGATAATCGTGAGGAAGATTTGTCGGTATGTGCTTTAAATGAAGAGATTGCTTTCGCCGTATCTTTGGATGCTTTATCACTTATTGAAGGGAAAGGTAAATTGAAAGGTCAGTTAAAAGAAATAGCTGCTCATTTAGGGGAAGAGGATAATCCTGTGGTTATGCTGGCTAAGATAAAAAACTTCTGATTTAAAATCATTAAGAACTGTATCGAACTCAGTCCGGCTACAGTATAAGTGATTCGTTTGATATATATCAAACGCAAAGAACACATATATGCTTCATTCATTTGATAATTGTGTATTATTCATTCGATATATATTGAATGAATAAAAGAAAGGGAAGTCGTGTTCTGAAATAAGTAGACAAAAACCTAAAGTAACCGTATGGTAGAATCGGAAGATGCGGGTTGTACCGGTTAGCGAGGAATATTTTTTAGGCTTCTTTGTGCGTACATTATATTACAGCGTCTCCGGTTAAAAAATAAATGAAAAATAATCGGTAAAAAGTTTGGAGCGTATATAGTAATCGACTACTTTTGCACCCGCATTCGAGAGAGAACGGCGCACCAACATGATGAAAGAGGTAACCTGAGGAAAGGGGATGAGGTTAGATGTTCTAAGCAAAATTCCAACCGCCACAGCGACTCAAAAAAACTTTTCAATTTTTCTTCTGAAAAATTTGGCAGTTAAAAAAAAGTCCTTACCTTTGCAGCCGCAATCGAAAAGAAAGCGAAAGTTCTTTGAAAGATTTACATATCAACAAGTAGTAC